>JAHDCT010000099.1:0-2393 GCA_020629735.1 bacterium
GCCTAGTCTGTATGGACTTTTTAGAGAGTTCGAGAGTAAATGAGTGAAAGAGTAAATGAGTGAAAAAAAATCCTTCATGAAGAAGGATTTTTTTTACTCTGAAACTTTTCCTATAGAAAAGTATATACGCCTTCATTTATCAGCTATTCTCCAGATGAATATTACTCCTTATACGCAAGATGATTTTGAAATTTTCTGTGCACTTTCATGGAAATTGTTTTCAGAAAATGACACTGATTATGATTATGAGGAACTCGTAGATGAATTACGTGATGTTGTAAACTGAGAAAATTATTGAATATATTTTGCCGTTGATGAAAGCGAGTACATATGATTTATCTATATGGCTCAGAGAAGTGACTATGTTGAATGATCATCTTCTAGTCCTGTTTGATATATCGAATGAGTCTATGTCTCTCCAGAGTACCGTTGAAAATGAGTAGCAAGAAGCTTGTTTGAAGCATGAAAGAAACGAGCAAAAGAACATAGTTTAGCTGAAATTTGATCAGACACGTGGCTTGCAAACACCGACTCACAGAAGTTCCATGAGAAGCTTTGATTTAGAGAAGAAAGCAGATTGGTACACTATATTATTGAAGTATAAATTTTACTATTTTTGAAAACATGGAAAACATCCAGAAACACATTGATACCATAAAAGAACAAGATATCGAATTTCATAACATCGTGATTACTCTACGCAAGATAGTACATGAATTAGCTCCTGATGCGCTGGAAAATATCAAATACTGAGGCATTGTTTTCTCATATGATGAATTATTTTGTTGAATTTATGTTTCTAAAAATCATGTTACTCTTGAGTTCAGTAAGTGATACTTGCTTGATAATACACATGGATTTCTTGAATGAAGCGGTAAGTTTCGTCGTCATATAAAATTTCATTCGGTTCAAGATATTACTAGCAAATATACTGTAGACTATATCAAGAAAACTATTGCAACTCTCAGAAACATTAATACCTAACCCAGGCCTATACACGCCACTAAACGAGAAAGTTAAATGCAATCAAAATAGCAGCGTGCGATGCGATCACGAAGTACAGATTTTTGTATTTTAACATATGACGTCACCGATACCATCAACCAATAAACGTCAAAAGCAACATTACTACTGCTCCTCGTCAATGCACCCCTGGCACAAATATATGCATTAAGGAAAATATAGATGAAGAAACTAATAGAGCTTTTTTCTCTCCTATTTTTTCTTTAAGAAGTGGCAACATAGTTCATCTAAAAAAAAGTTCTTGAGGAAGCGCTGAAATGAAAATAATTTGTCGGATTGGGTTTTTATCAATAATCCGTTCAGGAAATGGGAATATATTTGTATGAATAAAGAAGATTGCTCAAACTGCTCAGAGCGTGAATATGGTCATACTTCTTATTCAAGCAAGTCCTTTTGGATATACTCAGATTTGATCTCATGTTACTTTCTTTAAGATATACAGCACTGTAGGAACTAGTACAAAAAAGGCCATTGCCCATAATTCGACTGTTGACATAATTTTACATGTTTATTAAAACGAGTATATTACCCTTTTAAGAAGCTCTCTCCATGAGAGTACTAAGGATATATCATAAAATCAACTTATATTGATATAAAATACCTCTTTCATACTTTGTTCTTCTGGTCGTACTCTCCCTTAAAGCGATTTGAGACACAAGACATCTGTCTTATTCTATACACGCTCTTTACATCCCCCGTTCATATGAAAAAAGAAGTCTATGAGTTTATTAGTAAAAAAAACGATGACCCTATTATCGAACGAAGAACCTGCCCTGTCTCATGAAAAGAGTTTGCTGTTTTTCAAAGTGATAGCGAATTTTACGAAAAAATATCTCCAACTTTTGACTGAAAAACGTTTCACATTCCCAGACCAACACTCAGTCCGGAAGAAAGACAGAGAAGGAGGATGGCTTTTCGTAACGAAAGATCGATCTATTGGAGAACATGTGATGCTACCTGAAAAAGGATACTAAGCGCTTTTTCGCCTGAGAAGCCATATGTGGTTTACGAATATGATTATCGATGGTCTGATCAGCGAGACCCATGCGACTATGCCATAGAATATGATCTCTCTAGTTCGTTTTTCCAGCAGTTTCATGACTTACATACCAAAGTACCAAAAATGAATCTTATCAACGGAAAGTGAAACGAGCACTCGCAGTATACGAACCAAACTGATTATCTTAAAAACTGTTACCTATGTTTCAATGCAGACTCCAGTGAGAATTGCATGTACTGTACTACTATAAACTGAAACAAAAACTGCGTTGACTGTAGTTACCTCTACTATAGCGAGGAATGCTATAGCTGCGTTAATGTAACTAATTGATTTAATCTAAAATACTGTGTCGAGGTAAATGATTCTAGCG
>JAHDCT010000099.1:2403-4527 GCA_020629735.1 bacterium
GGTTTTCACTCAGATGCCAGAACTGCAGCTACTGTTTTTGATGTACAAATCTTGCTAACCAAAAGTACCATATCTACAACAAACCTGTTCCTTCTGAAGAATATCATCAACGTGTTGAAGAAGAAATTGCGAAATGGAAATCTGATCCAGCATCTTTCTTCAAAACACTTGAGAATTTCCAGAATAATTTTCCTCAAAGGGCAACCTATACCATCAACTCAAAAGAAGTAACTTGAAATCATCTCTTTCAAACTTCTAGAGCTACTTGTTGCTATAACATTGGTGATGGCAAAGATCTTTCATACTGCTCAATGGTGTTTGAATGAGTAGAAGATTGTTATGACTATGATATCCGATGAGTGAATGTGCAGAAAGTATATGACTCAATTACCGTTGGTCAAAACTGCTATCACCTTGCTTTTTGCTTAGACTGTTGGGACAATTGTAGTAGACTTTTCTATTGTTACAGCTGTATTTCTTGTAAAGATTGTTTCTGATGTGTAGGACTTCGTAACAAGCAATATTGCATCTGAAATAAACAGTTTGATAAAGAAACCTATGAAAAAAAGGTGGCTGAAATAATTGAATCCATGCAAGCTAAGAATGAATGGTGAGAATTCTTCCCTATCGAGCTTGCTACCTATGGATACAATGAAACTATTGCTTCTCTTTTTCATCCTTTAACAAAGGAAGAAGCGTATAGCAAATGATACCCACGACAAGAAAAAGAATATTTCCCGAATATTCCAGGAGCAACTACTCCTCTTCCATGATCAAGCTTATGAGATAGCAAAGATGTTGACGAATCTATCTGTTGAAAAGTTTATGTATGCAAACGCTCTGGAAGACCATATACAATACAAAAGAAGGAATTTCAGTTTTATCAAAAATGGTGAGTTCCTCTTCCTCAGTTGTGTGATAAAGAAAGACATAATGATTTAAGAAAACACTATGCTCCTTTTTCTCTGTATACTCGTACATGTGATGCAACTTGAGAGCTGGTTCTTTCTGTTCATTGACCTGAGACATTATCTAAGGTAATTAGCGAAACAGCTTTTCAGCAAGAAGTTTTTTGATAATTTTTTGTAGGAACAATTCTATTTTTCTTTTCATTTTATACGTGGTAGATGTCACGCATTTGTCATTTTTTCTTCTTTGTATAGAATAAAGATGTTTATAGATTTCATCATTTATCTTTATGCCTGAAGAGCATTTCACCTCAGATTCTCATGACACGAATCTATCAAACACTGGTAGTGATGATTTTTGAGATCTCTTGTCTGAAGCGAATAAAATTCCTGCTGATACAAAAACTCAGGTTGACATAAAATGAACGTGATATATTTTCGAGAATGTTGTACAGTGAAGTATTGATGATGAAATGGTTGATTTTTACTTTGAGCATCGAGATAAAGACCAACCAGCATGAGTCGGATCATTTTATAAATCAACCACTCAAAAGCTTGCTAACTACAAAGAAAGATGACTTCTTGTTTTAAGGACAGCTAGCTGAGAAATTGTTGGGATGAGTGCTACATCACCCTATATTTTTGATGAAGATAAGTTAGACTTAGGAGTTTTTGTCATTTCTCCAGAATATAAAGGAAAGGGTCTTGCAAGTTTTCTTGCTGCACATCGTATTTCGTTAATTAAGACTAATGTGCCAGAGGCAGAAGCTCTTAAAATAGAGGCTACTACTCAAGAATGACTGCAATTCTCAATTGGTTTAGAGAAAAAAATAAAAAAACAACTCTTACTCACTATTGATTATTTATGAGATGCTGCAGAAATTCTTATAGAAACTATTTTCTCTCACTTTAAAGACGATTTATGAATTGAACCATTTGACTATTATGAACTTTATAATGAGAACTTAGGGAATAAAGTTTCTGTAGATATACCACTGAGTCTCAAAGAACGCATCTTAGAGAACTATCATTGAAATTATGCAGACGTCAGTGAACTCAGCCTTTGAGATATTATTATCGGAATTATCAAAGAACTTGATGAGAATCAAGGTATCGACCTATTTCTTACAAAGGATAAGGAAAAGTTGAGAGGAAAGCTTACTGATGTTGGGATAATAGTAAGCACCTAAATTTTCTATACGCTTATTTTGAAACT
>JAHDCT010000100.1:0-2705 GCA_020629735.1 bacterium
GAAGAGCCATTGAATGAGTTAATATCTAAAACTTCATTTCCAATTTCTTGCAAATATAATTTTTTGGCCATTGTTTTGCTCAAAAATGATCGGTCACTTCCGCTGTCAAGAAGTATACCCACTTGTTCTATACCATTTTTACCTGAAACAGGAATTGTCAGCGTTGGCAAAATTGTGGCTTTACTGGTTTCTGATACACAGTTCTTAACATTAACCTGATTATTGCTGTTGCTTGATTTTGTTGTTGTATCAAAATGCAATAAGCTATTATGCTTTCGATTACACTTTTTGCATTTAGATGTTGAGAAACAATCTTTTATGTTATGCTTTCTCAAACAATTAACACATAAGTTATGTTCCTTGACAAAATTGAATCTTTCCTTTGGATTTTTATTCAATAATAGATGACAAGAAAATGTTGCGTGATCTGATGAATTGCAGAAAGAACAGGACGACTGCACTACAAGGCTGTGATTCATATGCTTGATTTTTATTGGAGAACTATGTCTTTTGGTTGAGAGTGATTGAATTGTGTCTGATTTAGTAGAGGACATTATATCCTGATGCTTAGACTCATTTTCTAAAATGCGGATCAATTCTTCTAAATTCATCTTATCTTCAGGTAGTTTTGCCCATTCATGTTTGATGTCATCAGGTACTTTAGCTAAAAGTATTTCGCAAAGGAAAATAGGATCATTATCTTGAGCAGCATCCAATGCTTCAAGACCACGCATATGACGATGAACAGAGTCTATGAATATGCGCAACGATGAAGAAGATTTAATATTTGGTGATGATAAACCAATTAATGATCTAACATGTGCTCGAATAACACGGGTTTTTGAGCCATATCTATTTTTTAACAAATCAACAGCGCTTTGATAATTTGCCGCAGTAATTGATAAACCCATTATAGTAGAAGCTGCCTCACCACTCAGACTTGCCTTTAGGTATTGGAATTTTTCTGTTTCTGAAATGTTTTGCTTGTCAACGCCAATAGTGAAGGCTTCAAAATATTCCTGCCATTTTAAAACATCACCATCAAAAGACGGTAAATTAATTTTTGGTAGTTTGACTGTGCTTTCGGTATTCAATTTTTTGGTTTTATTTTCATTAATGAGAAAATCTGCTAA
The DNA here is from genome assembly GCA_020629735.1 of bacterium. Taxonomy (GTDB): domain Bacteria; phylum Patescibacteriota; class Gracilibacteria; order Absconditabacterales; family Absconditicoccaceae; genus JAHDCT01. Next base: position 1,134 of record JAHDCT010000100.1, read on the forward strand.
AGCAATAGATTCAAATGCTTGATCACAATATTCTTCTACCTTAGCATACTCGTCGTCTAAGGTTTCTGAATCATCTTTGTCTATGTTAGCTTCAATTTCTTTATTTAAAATTTCTAGACGGTTGTTAAATGAGATAATCTTGTCCTTGCATATTTGAACATCTGCTATACTGATTGGAGATTGATCTCTGACATCTTTGAGTTTATTACATGCTTTGGTTAGTGATCCACGAGCTGCTGCTAAGCGACGAAAGAATGACGTCATTGAGGCGAATAAGGAAAGAAAATAAAGGAAGATAAGAGAATAGAAGAGAATAGAAGAGAAGAGAAAAGAAGAAAAGAGAAGAGGAGAGGTGAAAGGAGAACAGGAGGTATATGTAAGAAATTTTTTCAGAAATTAATATAAATCTGTGTAAATGTTAACTTGAAGTTACAAACTAGAAACCTAAGTAGTATGTAACAAAATCAACTTTAGACAAGTGTTTGAAAGAAAACGTTACAGTTAAAAACACAAATTTATGAGTTAACGAAATGCGAAAAAATTGATCAAATTTAAGTTATGCCAATAGAAACTAGTCAACAAAAATTATACTACTATCAATGATTAAATAGGACAAATTAAGAAAATTTTTGTTAGTCTGCAGTAAGAAATATGTAAATCATAACACAAATAAATTATGAATAATTCAAAGAAAACAACCTACTGACTATCCAAATAAAATCTGTGAGAATAAATTGTCACTTGAGATTAGAGCTAGCACACACTGTGAATGCGGAGAACTGAGTTGAAAATAACCAAACAAGCAATAATCAGATTTGAATTGAAAATAAGTAATACAGTAGTGATGATGGTTGGTTTGAGAGCAATTGACACCGCTGATAATAAGATCAATAGTGATGAAAGTTGATGTAAGGAAGCCAAATGTAAAGGCAACAAATTCCAAAATAGAATAAACCAAAGGAAGAAACAAATTCCAGCCTCTTAGTTGAAGACGATGAGTAAATAGGGCACCACAAAAGTATTAAATACTTACCTTAATGTAAAAAGAATAGTCCTCAATTGGGAAATCCACAAAAATTGATTTATTAAACAATAACAGGAAAACACTGATAAACTGTAACTGATTGATTGTGATAAATGATAATGATAATGATAGAGAAAAGATAAACTGATTGATAGCGATAAGCAAATTGTATGATAAAAATTGTGTGTGAGTGAATTGAAAGAAACTGCTATATATCTATCAAAAAGGCAACTACAAATTAAACACATGCACACAAACCCAAATATACGTTAAGACAAATCAGAAATGTAATCACAAAATATGCGCGTGTAAATGGAGAGAAACTGAAAGACGAGAGAGAGACAGAAAGATAAGAGTGAGAGACAGAAAGAAGAGAGAGAGAGAAAAGTAGAGCTACGTCAGATGAAATAGTAGACTTAAAGTTTTAAGCAAATAGTTTGCCATGTTTAGATTAAATGTTGACTTAAAGGACCTAACACGGCGTGTCATTTATTTCAATGTTGATTGGTGATAATGGTTATGCTTTGTTTAAGCTTTTTTTGCCACTA
>JAHDCT010000100.1:2715-4476 GCA_020629735.1 bacterium
AGAGAAAGAAGAGAGAGAGAGAAGTAGAGCTACGCCAGATGAAATAGTAGACTTAAAGTTTCCAACACTCCCACCAAGATGAGACGAGACTTAGCAATCTGAAAATTCCAATGGATAAAGTAATTTTATCGGCCTGGTGAAGTTTCGTCCATTGCATAACAGTTTGACCGATCTGACTTTTTTATCACGTCCATGGTGTATTTCAAGTATTTTGACTAATGGCCAGTGTTGTCTTTTTGACCCTTCGTTGAGAAGCATTATGTTTCCGACTTTAATATCATGATTGGTAGAATTTGATCTGTTGAAATTTTTCTCGACTAGATATTCAGTTTTCCAGCGAGTCCAAAAGCGTTTAACAGCCCTTGTGTTGCAGGACAAGGCTTGGCGAATTGATGATGATTTGTTGCTAATTTCTTCTGATGTAGTCAGATTTCCTGATGGAATGAGAAAGTCAATAGGTGAAAGAGGCAAAATGTCAGTGTCATTGCCAGAATAAAATGTAATTGGTCGATAATTGATAATACTTTCTATGTGATAAATTAATGTTGTTAAATCTTGAACAGTTGTGTTGATGTGGTTGATGGAATAACGCAAAGCTGTTTTAACAGACCGTACAAGTCTTTCCCAACAACCCCTTTCCCAAGTTGCTTTTTCACAATTGAATTTCCATAAAAAATGATGTGTTTTTGTTAACTTTACTGATGCTGATTTGAATGTTTTGGCGTTGTCGCTGCGCACTTGTGTTGGTGTTCCTCGTCGAGAAATAAATCTTGAGAAGGCAGAGCAAAATTCTTCAAATGATAATGATAAGGTAAGTTCCAAATGCAGAGCGCGAATCTGCATGCATGTAAACAACAAGACATATACTTTGTTACCATTCGACAAAATTGAAATTGGGCCGAGATAATCAAGTCCAACGTACTGAAATGGTCTCATTGCATATGATTTCACTCTTTCTTTTGGTAAATGATCAAATCTTTCTTGGCAAGGTTTCACCTTGAATCTTTGGCATGGTATGCATTTCTTCAATATTTGTTTGCAAACTTTACGACATTGAGGTATCCAATATGTTTTTCTGACCAAAGTTATTAGAGTAGAAATATCGACGTGAAGATTTTTTAGATGAATATTTTTGACAATAAGAAAAGTGAGTTGATGTTCTTTGGCCAATATAATTGGGTGTTTTGTGTTGTAGCTTAAATCGCTTTGTTGTAATCGACCTTGAACTCTCAAAAGACCATCCTTGTCTAAAAATGGGCACAATTGATAAAGAGATGATTGCTTGGAAACTTCACAGTCTTGCATTAAGCAGGAAATCTCATCCTGAAAGCACATGTTTTGCATTTCTCTAATTAAGACGACTTCTGGATTCTTGTTAATATGGCAAAAGTGCAAAACGTACGACATCGTATTTTTAATTTTTGAAAATGATGAGAAACGAGAAAAATCAATGGTACTTCCAATAAACTGAGTGCTGATAGTTGATAATTGTTGAATTTCTTTCGTATTTGGTTGTGAGAATTCCATTGAATCACTTTCTGCGTCTTCTGGGCCATGCCACCACAAATCATTGTTAATCCAATTTTGAATCTTTATTGCTTTCGTTCCAATATCAGCAGGATTGTTTTTTGACCTAATATAAAACCATTTCTCCGAATCAAATAATTTTCTGATTTCGTTAATCTTGTTTTGAATATGAGTTTTATGTTTTTTGCTATCTGATTTAATCCAGTGCAGCACAACTTGTGAGTCACTAAAACA
>JAHDCT010000101.1 GCA_020629735.1 bacterium
TAAGTTAGCAAGTCAATTGGTAGGTCTTAGAATAGAGCTTATTTAAGCGTCAAAAAAAACATGTTTTCTCTTGTAACCTGAAATACAAAAAAGTATCAACAAATCGTTGAGAAACTTGATGAGAGGATTATATCTCAACAAGTAGATCTTGATATACCAGAAATTCAGACAAATTTACTGACAGAAATTTCTCGTGAAAAGTGTATTGAGGCATACAATAAGGTAAAAGGACCAGTTCTTGTCGATGATTCATGAATATACTTTTCTCATTACAACGAGTTTCCAGGAGCGCTAACAAAGTTTCTTTACAAAGGAGTGGGAATGGCATGAATTAAAAAACTTTTTTCTCAAGGTGAAGATACGACATCAGTTTTTACGTGTGTACTATCATACATGGATGAGCAACTTTCTTATCCAGTTCAATTTGTTGGAGAGATTCCTGGAAAGCTAAATTTTGATCGAGTTAATAAAATTACTGAAGACGGTCACCTGCCATATGATGTGATTTTTGTGCCAGAAAATATGGATAAGCCTGCGTACTTTTATATGGAAGAACGAAAGGCAACGAGTCATAGGACCAGAGCAGTAAAGCTTTTTAATGATCGATACCTCAAAAAGAGAATATAGTAAAAGAAAAGCTGACTATTTAAATTATCATAATATATGATTTCTCCTGTAGTCGCATGACTCATCACCATGGTAGGGTTCTGAGTGGTAAACAGTATATCTAAGTTTGTTTTGGAAGAAGTCTGACCAATCAGAACGATTTTTCGAAGAACCCTTTGTGAGTTCTTTTTTATTCTCGGGATAATGTTGATTTTTTGGGAACCAACTTGATCGATAGAAAATAAAGACATATGAATGATGATCATGACAGCAGTACTTTGATATTTGCCTTTTTTGTCTTTTCAGTTTGCTCTCCAAAGAGGTGATGTAGGAATCATAGCACCAGTAGGAAACTCAAGTCTTCTTTTTGCAGCACCATTTGCATACCTTATTCTGTGAGAGACATTATCACGAATTTGAGTTACTTGAATTCTAGGTGTTGTAGTGTGATTGATCTTGTTGACAGTAAACTTTGCTTCATTGAAGTCTTCTACTTTGTTTAGTTTTAAACATGGAGTTCCATTTGCTTTGTGAGCATCTATGGGATGGGGTTTAGTATTTATATTGCTTGCCATTTCAGCTCGTGAATTAGGTCCATTAATGACAACGTTTATACTGTTGTCAGTAAATTTTTTGTGTAGCTCACTCTTGATGATGAGTAAAGATGAGAACACACAAATCCCATCAAAAAGATCATCAATGATCGTAGCACTTGTGGCAGTATGTTCACTCTCATGAGTGTTCGCGTATAATATTGGAGTAGCAGGCGCAGAGACATATGTAGTGAGCGCTTTGTGATTTTCTTCACCAATAGTAGCAGTTATTATAGGGTATCTTTTCTTTAAAGAACGTTTGACCTTGCAACAAGTACTTGGGTTAGTATTGATGATATCATGTTTAATAATAATTAATTCTTTTTGATAAAAAATATGATAAAAACATGATTTTATTTATTCGACAATAATGAAAGAAAAAGTAGAGAAATTAATAGAAATTTTAGAGAAGTACTATGCTGTTAGAAGAAAATGTATTGATCAATATCTCTACAATGAATTTCAAAAATGTGGTGAAATAGATATCGAAGATGAAAGATGTAGAGAGTCATTACGTGAGCATGTGTGATTTGTACCAATTGTAGCAAGTTACCTGCATCAATTCTTAGATAAGAAAGATGAGGTGAGTCTATGACATACGCTAGAGTTGTTAAGTGTTCATGATATTTGAGAAACGGTGGTTGGAGATGTATTTTTCTACGATGTTTCGACAGACCATGAGGAAAGAGAAAAAGAAGCTGCAAAGGAACTTTTACCTGCATATCAATTTGAATGGTATGAAGAATTTAGTAAATTAGAGACGAAGGAAGCAAAATTTGCGAGATCTGTTGATAGACTATCTCCCTTATGTAGAACCTTGATGTCAAAAACAGAACAAGTAAGAGAAAGGCGAAAGAGATATTGAATCAGTTTCGAGAAACAGAGGAAATCAAAAGAGCCTCTTCTCTCTCGAGATCCGTTTGTTTTTGATTTTTTTCAAGAAATGCTCAAGCAAGTTGAGCAGAAACATTTTAGCTAATTTGATCATATGTCATACGAACTCGTTATTTGATTAGAAGTTCATATAAAGTTGAACTCAGAAAATAAACTTTTTTGCCAATGTCATAATGAGCAAGAATTTGAATCATTAGAAATTAATACCAATATATGCCCTGTATGTACGTGACAACCAGGTGCATTGCCAGTACTTTCCCAGGAAGCGCTAGATAAAGCAGTTCAGTTATGAATCGCCTTAGGATGTGAGGTAGATAGGTGATCGTATTTTGATCGTAAATCATATTTTTACCCAGACTTGCCGATGTGATATCAGATCACTCAGCAATGACGTCCTACAAATATAAATGGGGAGGTGAATTTTTTTGTGGATAAAGAGTTTAAAGAACAAAAAACGGTAAGAATTAGGGATGCTCACATTGAAACAGATACAGGGAAGTCATTACATGAAGACGGTAAAGTTGTCTTAGACTATAATCGTTCGTGAACGCCATTAGTAGAAATTGTGACACATCCAGATTTTAGATCTACTGAAGAAGTAGTTGCCTTTCTCAAGCAATTACAAAGAATTGCCAAGTTCAATAAGATTTCCGATGCTGAGTTGGAAAAAGGACAGATGCGTGTTGATGTAAACGTTTCCTTAAAGGAAGAGGGGAGTGATGAATTTGGAACGAGAACGGAAACAAAAAATATGAATTCATTTTCAGGAATCATCAAAGCAATTGAATTTGAAGAAAAGAGGCAAACAGAAATTCTACGTGCATGAGGAGAGATAGAACAGCAAACGAGAGCTTGGGATGCAACAAGTTGAGTTTCTCATGTAATGAGATCAAAAGAAGACGCAATGGACTATCGTTATTTTCCTGAACCTGATCTTCCCGTATGTGAACTTCAAGATGAATATATTGATCAGATGAAGGATATCGTAGTAGAGGATCCTTTTCTGCGTATTAAAAAGTACAAAGAAGAATTTGCTTTTAACAAGGAATATATCAATACCTTAATTAATGATGTTGATATGAATAACACATTTGAAGTCTTGATCAAGGATGGATATGAAGCGAAAGAAGTTGCTAAGCGAATGGCAGGTCCAATTCAAAGATGGTTAAACGATAATGTTTCTGCGTATAAAGATATAGTTTTTTCCGAAGCGTATTTTAGAGAGTTTCTAGATCGTATTTCCTCTTGAGAACTAGCTAATCAACAAGCAAAAGTAGTTATTGCAGAGATGCTACAATCAGGAAAAAGTGCACAAGAAATTATAGAGGAGAAAGGGTTTAAACCAATTTCATGAGAAGAGATTCAAACATGGATTTCTGAGATTTTCGAACAGCAGCCTGAACTTTTAGAACAAATGAAATCTGGTGATATGAAGCCAAAATGATTTGTAATTTGACAGGTAATGAAAAAGAGTTGAGGAGCTGCAAATCCTCAGATGATTGGAGAATCACTTTGAAAGATTCTTGCTTAAAGAGTTTTCGATATATGAGAGAGAGGTTTGGTATTTATTAAGTGAAAGTCTATTTTCAAATAAATTGAAATCAATCTCTTAGTCTCTCAAGTCGGTGTTTTCTTGGTAAAGGAAGCTGATATTTCATAAGAAAATCATATTCTTGTTGGATAATTCTATAATATCATCAGTGTGGTCACTGAATAACCATTTTAAGAATACTAGGATCTATTCCCCATCAATCTGATGTGTTTTTTTCAAACGAACTAAGCTCTTGGTAGCTAATGATTTTTGCAGTAGTAGGAACGTCAATGGTAATATTGTCTTCACGCCAAAGATATCAGTGTTGTGAAACCTCTTCCTTAGTAAAGCTTGAATCAATAAGGTACGCAGCAGTATCGTTAAAGTAGTAAGGACACATACTTCAAGGAAAGAATGCGCCTAACTCTCCAGATCTTTCCATAGAAAGAAAAATTTCTTCAATTTTATCGAACCACTCTTCTTTAGTGTATTGTTTGTTAAAAATGCAAAATTGTTTGTTGAGGAGTCACACACATCAAAAGCAATAGGAACAATCAGAAAGGTAGTACGAATAGTAAACATGTGATCAAACAACATGGCTAGAGCAGTATATGTGGTGAGATCAAGCTCATGCTCAATTGACTCAGTATAAGTAATCGTTTCACACAGTTCATCATCAAATAATATCTCACACGTTTTCATTAACTCATTTTCCTCATCGTATCAGAACGTTTTTTCCATGTTTAATCTGATAGGACATATATCAGTTTTTTACATTTTCTGAATCATGAATAAACGCTCCTGTAACTCCGTGACTACCATGATTCGCTCAGGTGGAGGAA
>JAHDCT010000005.1:0-12102 GCA_020629735.1 bacterium
ATTATAATAATGATGATATAGATGGACAGGTTGATATGGTGAGAGCAGCAAGACAACCGTGATCTATTATCAAGCCATTTGTGTATGGTTTGTGATTCATGAATGTAAAGCTTACTTTGGATAGTCCGATTTATGATGTGAAGATGAAGATTGGAAGCTATGAGCCTCAAAATGCTGATGGTAAGTTTAATTGATTAACAACGTTGAAGCAAGCTTTAGCAGCTAGTAGGAACATTCCTGCAATCAAGATGTTTATGAGTGCTGGTGGTGAACAATCGATGAAGAATTTTCTTGCTTCACTATGACTTAATGGTTTGATTATGGACAGAGATCACTATGGATACGCTCTTTCATTATGAGCTGCGGAAACGCCAATGTTAGAAATGGCAAATGCTTATGCTCATTTGAGTGCAACATGAAAGCCAGCTCATATTAATCCAATTCTTGAAGTAAGAGCTTCTGATGAGGCATTGCTTTATTCTAAGGAAATTGAACTTCAGGAAGAAGTCGTTCCTGGTTGAGTTGCGTATCTCATGTGGAAGATTTTATCGGATAAAACTAACTTTCCACAAGACTGGAGAGCTAATTTTACGGTGCCGGGAATCGAAGTTGCTACAAAGAGTGGTACGTCTAATATAGAAACAAGTACCTGAGAGAAATTACCAAGAGATGGTTGGTTAGCTACGTATACTCCTTCTAAAGTACTTCTCTTGCGATCTGGTAATACAGATGGTTCTGCAATGAGACGGGACGCTTACGGATGATGGTTGAATAGTCCTACCTGGAAGTCGTTTATGACGAAGTTGAAAAATCAACAATATATTCAAAATGAGAGTATGCAAGAAACTTGAGTGAAGCAAGTAAGTGTTTCTAAAATATCTGGTAAATTAGCTTCTGTTGATACTCCATTGGTATTTATGAAGCAATCATTGTGATATATAAATTCATTGCCAACAGAATATGATTCACACATTAGTTCGTATGAAATTGACACTTTGTGTGATGGGAAGCCAACTGATTTAACACCAGAGGCTTCGTTAGGTACTGCATGGTACCTGAGACCAGAATCAATTATGCCGAACGGGTATGATCAGGATGATATTATGACTCGATGGAGAAATGGTTGATTAGAAAGCTTTTCTAGTGAAAATGTTATCTATACTTTGAGTTTTCCTGAGGAAGAATGTGAAGAAAGAGCTTTGATAGAAGAATTGTGAGAAATTTCTTTGAATCTTATGGAACCTAAGGAAGGACAATCAGTGACGAGATCATTTTCTTTATGGCATCAAACTAAATCACCATTTGTCGTTACAGATATGAAATTATCTTTGGATGATATAGAGCTTACCACTATTTCTTATAATAAAGAGACCCCGCTTGTAGATATTCAAGATATTGTCATTCCTGATTCGATTGAGGATGGTACCTATATTTTTAAGGCTGAGATCTTTGATGATAAGTGATATAGTGACTCTAAATCGGTTAAAATCACTATTTGATCTGCGTGAGATGATATTGTACCTCCGTATTTGATTAAAAATAAGGTTAAGGTAACGAAAAATGATGATGGAACGTTTAATGTGGTTCTTCTTTTCGCAGATGATGCTTCAAGTCTAGGTGATTCAGAAGTTAGTTTATGATGAGAAATTGTCCATTCATTTAGTTGAAATCTTGCTGCATTTACTACTAGTGAGCTTTGATTGTTTACGTATACGGTAGAGGATACAAGTTGAAATAAGGCTACTTGACAGATTTCTCTGAGTGATCCAAACCCATCTATTCCTGAACCAATACCAGATCCAGAACCTGAAGTTGAACCTACGCCACCTGTGGAAGAGGTATGAGATACGTGAAGAACTACTTGAGATGATACGATTACTTCTGATTGATGAGAGAATCAAGATGATAAACTAGAGGTTGTTCCTGTTGATACCTGATCTGGAACTTGAAGTGAAGCTCCTTGAGAAACACCAACTTCTGAAACAACGTGAACAACGACTGGAGCGTGAGAAGATGATACATCAGCTGTAGAAAATCCTGAATGAAGCGAAGAAATTTCTGATCCAGAAGTTCCTACATTACCAGAATCTGATTCTGAATCTGGTACGTTAACGGGAGACGAAATTAAGGATGTGGTTGATGAATTATTTTCTACCACCTAGATTTTTGTATATTTAAGATATTGAAAAACTCCTTTTGTTAGGAGTTTTTTATTTGAGTATTTTCTTTTCTAAGATGAAGATACTGTTTCTACTTTCTTTTCGATTGCTAGTTTTTTCTCCTTTTTGATTAATAAAGCAACTTTCTGTACACACAAAATCAGTGAGTTGTATGAGAGATCTAAGTTCCGCTAGTGTAAATAGATGGTAATATCTTTTATATACTTTGGGAGGATTGCTTTCTGGGTCCTTTCGAGGGACAAATATATCGTTTCGTTTTAAATGATTTAGGGTGAAAAAACTACGAAGCATGGATTGTACTACTTGAGTAGTATATTTTTTGAGAAACCGATCTGAGAACGATCGATTTACTAGGATTACTTTTCCTCAGTAATGTAGTGCTTTATACATATTTTTTAGCACAAGGAGTCTTTCTTCTTTTGTCTCTAGATGGTGAAAAGCTGCAAGAGATATGATAATGTCTGTAGATTCTTGATGAACGTCTTTTATATAGCTTGTCATTTTTTGCTGTATGAAACTCTCTTCTGGATAGAGTTTCTTTGCTGTTTCAATCATTCCTGATGAGAAGTCTACTCAGGTATAGGTGTAGTTTGTGTTTGCTAAGATTGATTTGAACCGTTCGCTGAGTCTTCCACTTCAACATCCGAGATCAACGATAGAGATGTCTTTGTTTGGATGCTCTTTACTATATTCTGTTATTGTTTTTTGAATATGCTGAAGTTCTGGTCGTTTGTGAAACGCTCTTGTGTTGTGGAAACGTTGTGCTTGAGAGTCGTAGCAGGCTAGGAGTTCTTTTTCGTGAGACACAGACGGGAGTGAAAGAGTAAAAGAGGCAAAAAGTTCGAGAGCTTTAGAGTGAATAAGTGGATGAGTGAACTAAAGTTCGAAAGTTCGAGAGTTTCAAAGTAAATAAGTGAATTAGAGTTCGAGAGCTTTGGTTCTCTTTAGAAGAATCAGTCTTGGGTGTTGTTTGTTTTGTCGTTGTCGGTTGCTGTAGTGAGGTTTCTTGCGCTTCCTCGCTGGATGAGGGTGTTGAGGTCGAATTCTTTTGTTTCTCCCTCGATGTGTACTTTGTTGTTTGAGAGGAGGTAGAGGAAGACTCATAGGGTAATACGTACGTCGTTTTTACAGTATTTTTTTACTTTTCTGAGTGCTTTTTTGTCTCCTGTTCTTTTGTATTCTTGGAGGAGGTTTGCTCATTCTGCTCAAGATTCTAGTGTTTTTCCACTACTTACAAGTGATTCTGCTATTTTGCTTAGTTTTAATCTTCTTTTAAGGAGTTTGTGAAAGAAGAGAAATGGATCGATTGACTTTTTGTTGAGTATGTCTAGTTCTGTTTGTCCGTATCAACAGTTGTGGATAAGGACAGGGTTGTCGAATCAAATTTGATTGTATCAAATAATTCGTCCTGGGTATTCTAGGAGGTAGTCACAGTATCTTTGCATGGATGTTCTATCAATGTATGAATACGTAAGTCCATTTGAAATGTCATCTGTTGACACAGAGTACGCCATTTCGAAGTGTTGATGTGAGTGTCCTTCTCCATCAAATGTTGTCTCTATGTCGTAGGTAACATATGGTTTATCCATAATATATTGAAGTTCGCCACTTTCTAGTCTGTCGAAAAGTCCTTCAATAATTGTCTTATTTTCTTTTGCTATTTTATCTACTGCACGGATGTTCTTGAGAAGGTTATGTATGGTGTTTATTCAATCATTATCCACAAAACATTCAATTTTCTCTTCTTCGTCAACGAAACGATATTGCTCATTTCACTTTTCGTCAGTGCTGAGGTGTTGAATTCTAAAGAGAGGCCTTCATCATTCGAGAAAATAGTGAGATGAAGTTTCTACCATAAGTTCTCTTAGGAATGCTTTAAAGAAAGTATGTTTTCTTTTGGTGTAGATGGTGTGAATATTTTTGAAGAACTTAGTGTTAATGTTGGTTAGTTCATCTAATGATAAACGTTTATACATAGAGGGAATTGCTGAAATAAAGTTAGAATAGATTTTTTTTGCCTTTCTGGGTATAGTTATAGTGCTGTGAAGTGTGTATGCAATTTTAATTTGGAAAGAAAGGTGACGACAACTGAGAAATCATTTTTGAAAACTTTTTTTTGGCCTCTTACGCAAGATTGGACCTTTTTTTTGATATGATTGCTCGATCCTATTATTTGGTGAGTACATGCACCTTTGAGTGTGTATTTTTTGAAGATAATTACTGATTATATAGAGCAAGGAGATGTAGCATGAACGAGGATGTGGCTTGTGTATTTTGTTGTATTTCTTTTGATTAGTTATCCTTTGAGATGGAGTGTAAAATGATGGTTTTGGAATGGCTCGTTTGTAGCTCTTAAAGGTATCCATCGTAAGTATATTCCTGATTATATTAAGTTAGATAATAATGATGCTGAGAGAATTGGGACTGGTAAGTTTGTGTCAGTGATTAATAAAGGAATGGATACGTGGTCAAAGTGAGTATCAAACGCGTGGTACTGGTGATTGAATTATGTGGTAACGAGTATTTGAGCTCTTTTCTTGATTTCTCAAACAAGTATATGGTTGGGATTGTGAACGATTTTGTTTTTTGTTTTGGGATCCCTTATCTTGGGTTGGTTAGATAAGGGAGCTGTTTTTTGGAGAGATCAGAGGAGGGATTTCGAACATGCACATACTGAGGCTACTATTAGATTAGTCATGTCAAAATTTGAAGTCATTCAGAGCAATAGTTTGAGTGAAGAAGTGAGAAAGATGGATGAGTATTTGGATAAGTGAATGGAGGTGAATCTAAAAGTATCAGATTATGTGGTTGGAATGTTTTTTGTTCCTGCTGCGATACTTGATGTTTTAAAAGTTTTTTTGGTAATTTTCGTGGGATATTGAGTGATAGATGGTTCGTATAGTTTTGCTGATTTTGTGTGAGTACTGTGAGCGATTTATGTACTTGAGGGAGTGGTTCAGCGTGGAGTTCAGTTCTTTAAAAATTTAACAAAGGATTTATCGTATGTGAAGAAATTGCTCACTTTATATAGTGAGAGTAAGGTAATTGAAGGATATGATGTTGGAAAAGATTTTGCGATAGGGGATGGTAATATACGCCTGGATAAGATTTCTTTTTGATATGATAAGAGTTTAGTTTTTGATAAATTGTCTTTGGATATAGCATGATGAAAAAAAACAGCCTTTGTGTGAGTGAGTGGTTCCTGAAAGTCTACTTTGGTTAAGTTGTTGGCATGATATTTACAACCTGACTTTGGGGATATTTGGGTTTGAGATTCTTGTTTATGAGAGGTGGCTCTGATTAGTTACTATAAAGAGTTGTGATTTTTAACTCAGGAGCCTAATGTGTTTGATGGAACGGTGAAGGAGAACTTGTTGTATGCTTTGCCAGATACTGCTTGAGTGAGTGATGAAAAAATAAAAGAAGTCTTGATGAGAGCAAGATGCGATTTTGTATATGATTTTGTTGATTGACTTGAAACTCAGATTTGAGAGAGATGAGTGAGATTGAGTTGATGACAGAAGCAGAGATTGGCGTTAGCTAAAATCTTTATGAAAGATCCGAAAATTATTATTCTTGATGAACCAACGAGTGCTTTGGATAGTTTCTCTGAAGAAGCGATTACCCAAGCGATGAAGGAGTTATTTGTATGACGTACCGTATTAATTATTGCTCACAGATTACAAACGGTAAAGGAAGCTGATGATATTATTTTGCTTGAGTGAGGTGAGATTGTTGAAAGAGGAACTCACGAGGAGTTGGTTTGATTTGACGGGAAGTACGCTGAGATGCTTCGTTTACAGAGTGGTTTTTAGTTATTTATCGGTGTTTTTCTTTTTGTGAAATTTTCATCATAATTTATTGGCTTTATTTTTTTGTTTCTTTACACTTTTTATGTTAAGCTTTTATGATATATTTTTACACATAAATGAAACAATCTATGGATAGATCGTTTATGGATATTGTGAAATGAGTTTTCTCATTATATTTTTTAGACGATGCTGTTCGTGCTGCTTCTCGTCGCGCTCTTATACATCCTTTTGTGAATTGAGTGACGAGTATTGCTACAATAGAGATTATTAGAAGGGTAATTGATTTGGCTGAAATAGGAGATTTATGAAGTGCAGATATGTATGTATGGTCGTTTGTATGATTTGTTTTTTTGTGGTGAATTTCTAGATATATTACGAGATATTGGTGATTTGGTGAGTTATGGCCTAAATGTTTGAGTTATTTGTATACAACCTATTTAGATACGTTTGTGAAACTTGATAATAATTCTGTTGAAAGCTTGGGAACGGGTAGATCTATGCATATTATTGAAAAAGGGATCTGAAGTTGGATTATGATGTATACAGATATGTTAATTAAGCTTAGTTCTTATGCTATTAAGGTGACGTTTAGTGTTGCGCTAATTTTTACTTTTTCTATATGGTATTGATTTTTTTTCTTTGGGATAGTTGCACTTATTGTGTGGTTGTATGTGGTTAGTCAAATGAAGGCTAATGAAGCTAGAAGAGAAAGAAAAGTATTGTGGGTAGGGCAATCGAGAGACATGATTAGAATTATTATGTCAAAATTTGAGGTGCTACAGAATGGGAAAATTATTGATGAAATTAAAAAACAGAAGAAAATTTTTATTGATTGGTATGGTATTAATAAGAAGATCGATCTCCAAAAGTTGATATCTGAATGAGGAGCTATGATATTGATTGAAGGAGTGAGAATCCTTGCTTTGGTGTCTTTGTTGTATTGATTTATTCTTGGGTCTTTGACCTTGTCTGGGTTTGTAACGATTACGATTATTGCAACGATGCTTGATGAGATTACGTGGAATTTTAGTAGGTTGTATATTGATTTGTCGAAAGAATATATGTCTGGAGAGAAAATGTGGCATATGTGTGATGGTATCGATGAGATTGAATGATATGAAGATGGTAGTGATTTTGCGTATAAAACATGATCAATTGAGTTGAAGCAGGTTACGTATGGATATGGTGAATTTTGAGTTTTTGAATATTTTAATTTGTCTCTTGAATGAGGTAAGAGGACGGCTCTGGTGTGAGTGAGCTGATCTTGAAAGTCTACTTTGGCTAAATTAATTTCTTGATACTTGCATCCTGATGAGGGTGATGTAATAGTTGATGGACAGGCTTTGTCGACGGTTTCTTTGAAGAGTTATTATGGACAGGTAGGGTACTTAACTCAGGAACCTAGTGTCTTTGATGGGACTGTGTATGATAATCTTACGTACGCTTTGACTGTTGAAGAGCTTCAAGATGGATGATTAGAGGAGAGAATTAAAAATGCTATCATTTCTGCTAAGTGTGAATTTCTTTATGATCTAGAGCGTTGACTGCAGACAGAGATATGAGAAAGGTGAGTGAGGCTTAGTGGTGGACAGAAACAGAGGTTGGCTATCGCAAAGATATTCTTGAAAAATCCTAAGATTTTAATTCTAGATGAACCGACGAGTGCGTTGGATAGTTTTTCTGAGGAGGCTATTACAGAAGCTATGCATGCGTTGTTTGTGTGACGTACTGTTATTATTATTGCGCATAGACTACAGACAGTGAAAGAAGCTGATGAGATTATTTTGCTTGATGAAGGAAAAATTTCTGAGAGAGGAACCCATGATATTCTTTTAGAGAAGTGATGAGCATACGCGAAGATGTTGCGTTTGCAGAGTGGGTTTTAGGTTGTTACTTTTTGTCTTGCTGTTTCATGGATATTTAATTCTGGTTTCATTTTTTGTTATTGACTCTCTTTTTTATAAAAAGCTTTCATCTTTAACTTTAGAGCGAAATAATTTTGTTACAAATTTGTCTTTTGATCGTACTTTAAGAAGATGCGAATATAATGATTTGCATTGACAATTGCTGTATTTTACTTATAAATTTTTTATTTATTATTTGAATTAAGAGAAATATGTCAGGAGAACCAACTGGTCCAAAGTTACCTTCTAAAGTGACTGTGTGACCTCTCGCTACATTTACGTTTGACCAGAAAACTGAAGTAGCGAAGGCTATTTTGGAATTAAAATGAAAAGTTCCTGCTGACTGAAAAAGATTGATTGTTAAGGTGAGAACTTCGTATAACATGTTTAATAAGCGTTCTAATATTTCACTTACTAAAGCTGAAGTAGTTGAGGTTCTCCAAATGAAGTTATATATTTCAGCACCATCTCATGCAGGAGGTTTGACTAATGCACATATCATGAACTGGGCTGCATCATTTGAAAAGGATATGCTTTGACAAAAAGAAATGGATAAAATAACGAGATCATCTATATTTTATTATAATCAAATACCTGGTTTCACAAAATCAAGAAATAAAACTAGGGGTATTCTTCGTTTTGTTGAGCGTGCTACAGAGATTAGAAGTTATGAATATGTTTCTGATTTGGCGTGATGAACGAAACAAAGAATTATTCCTGGGCTTTGTACTAAAGTGGATGATGGTCTTGTGTATTTTGTTATCTGAGAGGTTGATGGAACATGGCTTACATGAGCTGTTGAATTAGAGAGTATAAATTCTAAAAATCTGAAGGATTTTTGTGAAAATGAATCGATGAACTTAGATGAGTTGCCATGATTTGTTTTTCCACTTACGGTTCAGTCTGTACGTAGGAAACCTGAAGCGGCAATGAAAAAAAGAAAGAGATCTGATCATAAAGATCCTCAACATTTGTATATTGATTTAAGAGTTAATTATGGACCAGAAGAAATGCATGTCTTTAAATAAAAGTAATAATCCATATGTGTTTTTGTTTAAACGCATGTGGACACATGCTCCGTCAAAAAAGAAATTATTTTTGATGTTAGTTTTTAGCGTTATTTCAAAGTTATTATGGCTGGCACAACCATGGTTAATTTGAAAAGTTATGAACACCGTTCAGGTATGAGGAGCTGAAGCTTGGCCTGAGATATGGAAAATGCTTGTTGCCTTGTTTTTGTTAAATTTCTTTGCTTGGGTGTTTCATGGTAATTCTCGTATTTGGGAGCAAGTAATTAAATTTGATGTTGCTAAAAATTATGTGGTCAATCTTTTTCATAAAGTTTCTAGTTTGCCACTTCAACGGCATAATGATAACCATTCGTGAAAGATAATTGATAAGTTGAATAAGGCTATGTATGCGATGAGGGAATTTTCAGGGAGTAATTTTATGTATTTGAATACTATTGTTTTTAGTATTTGATCATTGGTTTCTCTGGCCTTTATCTGGCGAGAAGCAAGTGTATTACTTCTGTTGTTTTCGTGAGTAGCATTTTTTGTGGTGGTGAAATTTGATAAAATTATCGTTCCTTTGATTAAGGAAAGAAATAAGAGAGAACATGTTGTAATGAGTGTGTTGTTTGATTATCTGTCAAATATTAAAACGGTAATTACCCTTAGATTTGAGTCTCAGGCCTTACAAGCGTTGAAACAGAAGATCGATCATGTATTTCCTGTTTTCGAAAAGTACAGTGTTATGAATGAATATAAGTGGTTTAGTATGGATATGTTGATGAATGTGGTGACCTTAACTGCATTATGATGGTACATTTATCAACAGTTTTCACTTGAGGGAACCGTATTGATAGGAACAATGATTACGGTGTATCAATATATTTCTAAGATGCGCCAAGCGTTTGATAATTTTACGTGGCAGTATAGCTGATTGATTACCTTAAAGGCTGATGTAGAAGCTGCAGAAGACATTGAGCAAGAATTTGCTGCCTTACCTGAGACGTATCAAGTTGATAGACTTCATGATTGGAATGAATTGAGTATTTCGTGACTTAATTTTATATATGACAAGAATAAAGAACAGAATGTATTAGAAGATGTTTCACTTGATTTGCGTCCATGATTGAAGGTTGCTCTTGTAGGTGAGAGTTGAAGTGGAAAGAGTACGTTAATGAGCTTGTTAAGATGATTATATGATGTTGATAAGGTAAAATTGTGCTTGGATGAGTCGTGCTATGATGATTTACATCCATTAGCACATATTACGTCTTTGATTCCTCAAGAGCCTGAAATTTTTGAAAATACGATTAGGTACAATATTGGTATGTGACTTGATATGAGTGATGAAGAGATACGTATGTATGCTCGTTTGGCAAAATTTGACGATGTTTTACAGCAACTTCCTAATGGACTTGATACTGATATTAAAGAAAAATGAGTTAACTTGTCGTGAGGTCAGAAACAGAGGTTAGCATTGAGTCGTGGTCTATTGGTTTGATCAACGAGTGATATTCTTTTATTAGATGAGCCAACGAGTAGTGTTGATAGTATGAATGAGAAATTAATTTATGAGCAAGTATTGCAACATTTCTCTGAGACCTGTATTGTTTCATCAATACATAAATTGCATTTATTGGAAATGTTTGATGTGGTGTATGTACTAAGAAAATGAAAGGTTGTTGAAGTTGGTGATTTTAAAACTCTTGTTGCTCAGGATTGAGAATTGAGTAAGATGCGAGAAAAGTATCAGGCCTCATCTTTGATGGAATAATTTTCTAACATGTAAGATGAGTTTGATTTTTATCTTTCTCATCTGTTTTTTTGATGCCTTTACGACTCATTTATGTAGTGGCTTTAGTAGAGTGATATTCTACGTTGGCTGTTGAGATTATTGCTATGAGATTAGCTATTCCTGTTGTTGGGAGTAGTATTATTCTTACTTCAGTTTTTCTTTGAGTTGTCTTATTGGCACTGAGTGCGTGATATTGGAGCTGATGAGTATTATCGAGTAATTTGAAAAAGGAGAATATCCCGAAGCACTTAGCTGGGTTTCTCCTTTTTTCATGATTTTGGTATGTTTTTGTTTCGTTTGCTTTTGAACGTGAACTTATTCATTGGTTACTGAATACCTTTGATCATTATGTGCTGAGTTTATTCTTAGTTGCTTTCTTGCTGTTTTTTCTTCCTGTGTTTATAGCATCTCATACTCTTCCCTTGTTAACTGAGCTTTTACCAGATACTTCTAAATGAAAATCTGCTGGGAAGATTTTGTTTGTGAGTACGATCGGTTCATTTTTGTGAAGTGTGGTAACAACTATTGTGCTTTTTGAAGTTCGATGAGTTGCTAAGAGTGGTGTGTATGTGTGAGCTAGTTTGATTTTTCTTGCTTTTTTGGTGTATTATACTTTGTGAAAGAAAGCTTTAGCATTTTTGGCATGACTTCTTTTTACGGGGATGATTGTGTACTCTTTTTCACCTTCTGTAAAGAGTAATGTGCTTACTTTTGATACCGCTTATCAGGAAATCCGTATTTATGATAGGTTTGTTGATGAGCGTGATATTCGTGTTTTTTCTATGAATGGAGCTTTATCATCTGCTGTGTATTTGGATTCTGATGAATATGAAAGTCCTTTTGCTTATTTACAGGAAATACAAAAAATTACTGAAAAATATCGTTTTCAAGATACTCTTTTAGTAGGAACTGCTTGAGGTGTATATCCTATGTATGCTGCTCAAAAGCCCTATACAAAATATATTCTTGCTTTGGATATTGATTCGAGAGTACAAGCATTGTCTGAAGAGTATTTTTTTGAGAAAAAATGGGATGAGAAGATTGATTTTAGATGACAATCTGCAAGGTATTGAGTGCAAGTAGCTGCACAGGAAGATAAGATGTTTGATTTGGTTTTTCTTGATGCTTATAATGGAAAGTCTGCGCCTGCTGAATTGATGACGATTGATTTTTTTGAAGATGTTTATGCTACTTTAGACAATGATTGAGTATTGTTGGCTAATGTTATTTTAGATGCTGAGCTTGGTTCTAATTTTGCTCAATCGGTTCTTGCTTCAATGACAGAGGTTTTTGGACAATTGTATGTGAAGAATATTACTCAAAATCCAGGTTATCATTTAGATAATATCTTAGTGAGTCAGACGGCATTGGATTGATTTGACTTGTATGAGGCTCTTGATG
>JAHDCT010000005.1:12112-25380 GCA_020629735.1 bacterium
GCATTTGGGTTGATAATTTACAGACATAAAAATACTATTGACATTTTCTTTAAAATGTTTATTAATTTTTTATTTATTCTAAAAAAATTATGCAAACTAATAGTTTCTTATTAGAAGCAAATGCTTTTGATATGTATAATCGTAAGAGTGCCTCTATGAGATTTCCTCGTCTTAATAGAGAAACGGTTGATTTACTTTTTTGAAAAATTAGAAAACTCATTGAATCAAACCCATCTATATGAATTAGTGTATTCGAAGAAGAAATAATAACAAAGTTTCAATGAGATATTGATATAACATCTGATATAATTTGAGAACTTTCATGACAAAAAGAATGATGAGGTTCTAAGTTTCCTTCCTTTCTTTTTCTTATATTATTAGCAATTGGAGCAATAGCTTATTTTCAATCGCCTAAGTGGTGATGAGATCCTGAAGACAGTAAATGTATGACCTATACACCTGACGATTTTTCTAATGATTTTAACTCGATTTGGGCAGCCTGAGATGATCCTCATGATCGAAGAAATTATCCTTGTAAGCCATCTACATTTAAGGAAGTTTTTAAAAAGCGAGAAAAATTTGATGAATGAGAAACAGAAGCTCCTGAACCATCTACTGATTGAGCTTGAAGACATCCCTACGATCCACCATTAGAGTGTTTTGCAGATCTATGATGAGTGAAAGTTGAAAATGTAAGATGAAAAAATAACTATAAAAAAATTGTTGATTGATATTGAAACTGTATTTTAAAAATTGTAGTTGATATATCTCATCGATTGAAAGGTTGAAACATTCATCGGGAAGTATACGATTGTAAATGAAATCCATTATATGCTATTGATGAAGATTGTAATGTTATGGAGTATGAGAATGAACGTAAGCCTTTAGATTAGTATTTTAGTGTTTTAAAATTATTATTTATTATGGATAACTTAAAAAATTACTCAGATTTGTGACTAAATAATGAAAATGATTTATATAATGAGGATGATTTACTTGTCTGAAATTATTGAGATGAAGAACTTAGATTGATTTCTACTAAGGTTAAATCTGAGGATTGATTTAAGATGTGATTTGCTCATGTTCCGAAGGATTTAATGAATAATTTGCTTTGAATTGTTGATCAATCAGAACATCCAAATATTTCTACCATTGAAGAATGAGAAATCTTGAATACTTTTATTCCTTTTATTGAGAGAGCTAAAGTAAGATGAATATCAGTTGATAAAGAAAAAATTGTCTCAATTGTTTTACCTTCTGAAAAGCTAAAATAATAGTTACCTTATTTCCTCGCTGAAGCATTATATAAACTTTCTTGATATTTCTTAGATTTTAACGAACGATTAGTAATTATGCTGGTCGTTTTTTAATATTAGGATATTCTTTGTATTTATTTAAAAAAACAATTGTTATATTATACCTACTTAACTTTATTGGTAGCATATTATTTTATCTCTTTATTTTCCTATTATGTGTATTACAACGGTTGAAGAGTATATTGATCAGCTTGAGTGAGAGAGAAAAGAAGTAATTCAAAAAATTAGAGAAGTGGTTAACCAGTATATAGACTCATGATTTGTTGAAGAGATTAACTATGGCATGATTGGGTGGGTGGTTCCGCATAGTTCATATCCTGATGGATATCATTGCAACCCCAGTCTCCCTTTGCCGTTTATGAACTTATCTTCTCAAAAGAGTCATGTGTGATTTTATCATATGTGAATGTATGCTGATGAAGATATTTCAAACTGGTTTGTTAGTGAGTTTCCGAAGTATAGTTCTAGAAAGCTTGATATGTGAAAATCGTGTATCAGATTTAAAAAAATGAATGATATTCCTTATGAGTTATTGTGAGAATTAGCGTGAAAAATTTCTGCTAAACAGTGGATAAACATGTATGAAGAAAGTAGAAAGAAATAAATTTTTTTATCCATAGATCTGAAAAATCAAACTATAGAGCTTTGTTTTTTAGTTTGACTATTGCATTTTTCTATTGCTTCTTGAGGAGATCTTCTATTTCTAAACCCGTTTCTTTGTGTAGTTTGTTGAGAAAGATAAAGAGACCAATAGTGAGTAGTATTGTTGCTGGTAGTGCTATTGCTGGAAAACTTAGTCATGTAAGTCTTCATATCTCTTCATTAAAAGCTTCTGTTCCAGATGGACTTGTTACTATGTAGGTTGCTAAGGTATAGTTTAAAATGGTAGAGAGGGTGAATGATGCAATAATCCGTCGTGTTAGATTTTTTATCCCGTCTGATCGAATTTGTGTTTTTCCTTCTAAATGGGTTATTATTTTCTCTGTTTCGAGAATCCCTAGAAACATTTTTTCGACGAAATTGTGCCCTGTATACATAGAAATGAAAATCACTCCTCAGATAATTGCTGGGACCATTGCTTCTTTGATAGCGATTCGTTCAGTTGGTAAATTTAAAAGCCCTATTCATCATGTCATAAGTACAGAAAAGATACCGAGTCCTGAGATAAAACTCATTTCTTTTTCTTTATGTCGTTCTCGTATTCAGTAAGCTAATGGGAAAAAGAGGGCAACAACGAGTCATCGTGTTGTTCATAGTGCTTGCTCACCTGAAAATTTTGTCAGAACTATCATAGGTATGATAATATTAATTCAGAGCGATAACCGTTGTTGTTGCTGTTTTGACATGAGAATTTTGTAAGTAGTTGAATGTTTTGTTGTCTTTATTGTAGCGGTCTTTTGAAGGACTACAAACTGTTTTGGTTTCATTTACTCTATGTATTTGTGGGAATTTACCTACATTAGTGAGTAGTTTTTTTATCTTTTTCGGATTATGAGTAAGACGTGTATTGTTTTGGATGGATCGTGATTTGTTTTTCGTGCGTATTATTGAATGCCGCCTTTAGAGGATGATCAATGACGCCCTGTGCAGGCTATTTATGGTTTTTTTCGTATGCTATTTCAATTATTAAAGCAAAAACCAGATTACTTTATTATTGCTTGGGATAGTCCTAAAAGAACTTTAAGAAAAGAAAAATTTGAAGACTATAAAGCTAACAGAACTAAATTACCTGATGAGTTCAAATATCAAATGTGAAGCATTAAAGAACTTGTTGAGACGTGTAAGATTCCTTTTTTGGAAATGCCTGGATACGAAGCTGATGATATTATTTGAACTTTAGTTCAACAGGCAACAGATATGGAAGGGGTACATTTTAAGATTGTCTCTTCAGATAAAGATCTTAAGCAACTTTTAAGTTCTTCAGTGAGTATTTTTGATGGATTAAAGTGAGAGGAAACGAATCTAGAAAGATTTAGATTAGAAGAAGGGTATGAACCAGCATTAATAGTTGATTACTTATCGATGGTAGGTGATAGTGCTGACAACATTAAGTGAGTTCCTGGTATTTGAGCAAAATGAGCTGAAAAGTTGATTAAACAGTTTTGAGGTTTAGATGATATTTATGCTCATATAGATGAGATTACATGAGCAATCCAAACAAAGTTGCTTGATTGAAAAGAAAATGCTTATGCTTCTAAAGATCTTATTCAACTTATGGAAGTTCCTGATGTAGTATGATACTCCTTGTGAAGATTAGATTTTCGTCCTGATTTTTGACTTTTGGAATCTGTTTTAATTCAGAAATGGTTGTTTTGATGACTCCACAAGCCAATTAAAGAGCTTAAGAAAGAGTATGAGTGATGAACTCAGTTATGACTTTTTGGATAATTTCTGATATAAAAAAATGATGCGACTGATGTGTTGCATCATTTTTTTTATGTACATATTTTACTTAGCTGCTGCATAAGTAATTCCTTTTATAACGAGCTTTCCTTCTTCAGTTACTTCCACTGGTAGCTCTTGTTCTGTCCCTAAAAGAATCTTTCCTTCAGAAATAATCCATGGTCATGTAGAGGTTTTTTCACCTAATGTTACTACGAAGGTATTATTGCTATTAAAAATGAAGTTCGATTCATTGTCTTCCCCTTCTGAGATCCATAGTTTGTCCATAATTGTATCAAATAACGCTTGATCTTTGTCAGTTACTATGGGATTATCAAATGTTTCTTCTGGTATAACTTCTTCTTTCGATCCTCAGCATCATGCCAGTAAGAGACCTGCTCATACTATACTAAGAGCTACTACTAATTTTTTCATGGTATAGGTAAAATGTAAATAGGCTTCTTTTTATAGATCTTTGTTTGTCAATCAAGAAAAAACCTGTTTTAAGCCAATTTTTTTATTTAAGGAATGTTTAAGATGAGTCTTTATAGTAATAGTGTTAGTCTATGAATGTGCACATGGTTCTAACTGACTGATATATTTATTATTAATTTTATACTGATGAAAACTACTGTAACATTTACTATCTTACTTGCAGGAATTGCAAGTGTCGGATTCTTTACCTTGGTGCCTTCTGGATCATTTGCTTTGGATGGGCAATGAGGTGGAGAGGAAGTTAGAGCTGCTGTTGAAGTAGGTTCTTATGAAGCATTATCTGTAGAAGCTCAAGAAAAAATTAGTGAAGAAAAGTTTACTGAACTTGTTGAAAGAGCTGTTCAAAAAGAGGCTGTGCAGTCTGCTGTAGAAGCTAATGATTATTCATTACTTTCTGTTGAAGCTCAAGAAAAAATATCTGAAGAAAGGTTTGAAAAGATGGTGACAAAAAGCGAACATAAAGCTGCTATTTTAGCTGCTGTTCAAAATGACGACTATGCTTGATTTCAAGCTGCTGTCATTGCGAAGCATGAAAGTAAGGATTGTAATAAAGAATTAACTGATGAAGACATGCAAGAAAAGTTCTCTGAATTAACTACATATTATGCTGAGAACGGAGAACTTCCTCAAAAGAAAGGTGGTAAGAAATGATCTAAGTGATTTGGAAAAGGTTTTGGGAGAGGACAAAAATAATTCTTTTCTGTGTGTAAGCTGAAAGAAAGACCCTAATTTATTGGGTCTTTTTTTTCTTTTTATTTCACTGATTTTCATTACTAATTTCGTATTTGTTTGTAATTGACTTGATATACATATTTTCTAGGTGCTAAAAGCATGCCTCATCTGGATGTCTTTAGATTTTTGGATTTTTTTATGGAATCAGATATACGTCTTATATGAGTTAATGATTTGCCACTTACCAGTAGAGCTGCTTTTCTTACGCAACGTGAAAAAGATAGACAGTTTAGTGCCTTGTCACAAGAGCCTGTTGATCAAGAATTAGTATGAAAAAAATATACGTTTGAGTTTGTTGACTGAGGGAACCAAGATGCTGATGAGTACATTATTTATCTTCATGGACTGGTTGGTAATTCAAGAATTTTTGAGCGTCAGATGAGATCTAAGGAACTTTCTTCATTTAGACATATTTGATTGGATTTTTATAATTGA
Organism: bacterium; assembly: GCA_020629735.1. Classification (GTDB taxonomy): domain Bacteria; phylum Patescibacteriota; class Gracilibacteria; order Absconditabacterales; family Absconditicoccaceae; genus JAHDCT01. The sequence continues at coordinate 17,473 of JAHDCT010000005.1, forward strand.
GCTTATATTAGAGACAGAAGAAAGTGAAGAAATGGTGAAACAAAAGAGCAAAATCCTGCTCAAATAAGTGCGGATTATTTGAATGAATTTTTGATTGGACTATGAATTGAAGGGAAACGTTTACATTTTGTAGGAGCTTCATTGTGAGGTCAAGTGCTTTTGCATTACGCTTCTCAGCATTCTGGTTTTGTTGACTCTCTTACTTTTGCTGGATCTTCTTGAATTGCTCAAGAGAAGATTGATCTTGGAATGAAAGAAGGGCACTTATTTTTTACTCTTCAAAAAGATGTTTGAAGACAAATAAAAATGTTACTCGAATGATTTTCTAAACCTGAGTTTGTAAGAGAAGACTTATATGAAAAATGATTTAGAAAATATTTTTGATCTGACTGGAGAATGTTTTTGATGACGTATGTTGTTCCATTTACTGAAATCACTGTCAACTCACCTGATTTTGAAGGGAATAGAGAAAAATTAGAAAAGATTGCTTCACTTGGATTGTCTGTTTCTTTGTTGCGATGAGACCAGGATCAAATTACATCTCCAAATCAATTACCTGAGCGAGAAGAAATTTTGTGAAATTCTTTAAAGAGAAAATATGTTGCAGAGTGAGCAGGGCATTGAGTATATGTAGATGATTATGAGTGAAGTACGAAGCACTTGCACGGTTTCTTTACAAGTCTTGAGAAGTAAGTTGACACCTTTTTGTGTCTTTTGCTGATTTCTTGGTACATGTATCTTATCCTCATGTGTATCAGCTTGTATCTTGACCAGGTTTTGGAATGGTTCGTCAACATCAACAGTAGTTTTGGCGGAATAATCCATGTTTTTTTGTTAGTTTTGATGCTTGTTGATATCAATTATTTTTAGCGAAATTGAATCGCAGAAATTTCGTTTTTTGATATATGGTTTCTGCGTCTAGTCCTCGATGGAATAGTTTGTCCATTTTCTTTTTTGGTGAAATGAGGAGTGTGGAAGTGAAATAGGGAATATTGTATTTTTGTGCGTTTTTAGCTGCTTCGGTTAATCTCATGCTGTAACATGGATTACACCTTGATGATTGTTCTTCCATTTTTCCTGCTACTGTAAGTACGGTTTTATTATCAGCGTTTGCTAAGGAAGGATCTATTTCATTTTTTTGTTCAATCATGGCGTCAAAAAACTCTTTTGGATCGTATCGATCTTCTACAATTTCATAATCTCCTTTTTCAAGTCCGATGAGTTTTATAAAGGACTCGTAACGTTTTGTGTGTTCTTTGCGCGGGTGAATGTTTGGATTGTACCAAAAGAGGTACAGTTTAAAGTGATTTTTTAATCGGTGTAGTGGTCGACTTAGATCGGGTGCACAACAAATGTGTAGTAGTAACTTAGGTTTTTCTTTTGATGCTTGTAGAGGTGGGAACGTTTTTGGTGAGTGGTTTGGTGTTCTATATGCTGGGAAAGTGAAATTCTTTTTTCTCTTTTTTGTAATATTAGTGCAGAAACTTTCTCTGTGAAATGCACTCATTCCATGTTTTGCGATGAGTTTTCTGTGGAGCTGAGTTCCATATCACTTGTGTGTATCAAAGTTATAGAGTCATATCTTTTTTTCTACCTTTATCATATATCTGTCTCTTTCAACTTTAGCAATGATACTTGCAGCTGAGATCAGAGGGTTCTTACTGTCTCCTTTTATAAATGTGGTAATAGGTATTTGAAGTATTTCTTCTAAGTGAAAGGTATGATTTCCATCTATGATGCAACTTCATATTTTACATATAGTGTTCTGTGTGTGACATATTTCTTTTACCCTTTTGGGGTTAATCGTATTGCTCGCAAAGAGTGTATATAGTCTATGATACGCTATTTTATCTTCTCCGTATACTGACTCTTTGAGTCTAGGTCATCGTGAGCTAATAAAAAACTTTTTTAAGAGATGAAATATTCAGCGTAAAGATGCTTTTTGAAGAGTTTTAATAATTCAATGAGTGTCGATTTCTTTGTTTGAACCCATTCAGATTCAGCTTAGCAAGAGTCCCTGTTTTTCTTGTGAAATAATTTCTTCTAAAAGTGTCTCTCTTTTTTTTTCTGTAAGAGCTTTAGAGTCTTGAAACATGCTTATGTCATGTGATTTGAGTGATGTGCACACTCAGACCGATACTGGACCGGCTAGTGGTCAACGACCGGCTTCATCTATATGGAGACGAATTATTTGAGGGAGTGGTGGGGTAACGGTTAGTTTCGTTTTATCCATAGATACAAGAAATGCTTTTAAATTCGATCCTTACGGGTTTTGAAAATTTTCATCAGAATATGGAAACTTTTTAACCAAATATGTTTCGTCGTTTTTTTTCTTTTTTTAGTCCTTGTCATCCATTGAGTACATAGTCTTCAGATGCGTTTGCGCATGTTTCTTTGTTAATATTGTTTCCACTTCGTGTTGCTAAAACTTTATCTCATTCTAGCATGATGAGAAGATCTTTTTTGAGTCATATATCTAAAGTTGTATCTAGTTTGGCTATAAGGTCTGATTTTTTTGTTTTATCTATGAGAAATAGATTACTTGCTTTAGAAGTAACGATTCATTGGATAAGTTCGTTTAGATTTTTGATGCAGTATGGGCATCGAGATTCGTATATGTAGATGAAATATGCTTTTTTTGAATTGAGTAATTCTTCTATTTCTTCGTCATGTATGATGACGTTAAAGTAGTGGTCCATGATTTTTAAACAAAGAGTAAATACTATGCATGTACTTCTGTTATGAGTTTATTGAGAAATTCAGTTGTGATATCAAAATGGGAGGCATGATGAATAACTTTTTTATTTTTTACTCAGATTATTTGAGGAGATTCGTGAGTAATATCTAGATCTTTTGCAATGTATTGAGATATGTCTCTCTGATCTATAACATTTACTTGATATAGTGGTGTTTCCGAAGTGTCCGATCAGATTACTTGATGAACTTGTTTACAAGCTCATCCACTAATAGGACATGTTGGCGAATGTTTAAAAATAAGAAAATTCTCTTTTTCTTTTATTTCTTTGTATTGACCAAGTTCTAGGAGATGGATTAACTTCATGTTCTTTTACAGCAGTCCTGTATGATATAAATAGAGTGCAACTCATATGATCCACGCTAAGGTTACAGCGTAAAATTTCAAGAGGAAGGGGCCTTTAATCGTTTTATGTCTGAAGAATTGCATACCTGCTAATGCTCATATAACTCATCCTGCAAGTACTAGGTAAAGTAATTGTTTTTCACTAATGCGTCGTTTTTGTCGCATTGCTTTAATTTTGTCGATTCATCGGACTAAGAACGTTATTACATTGATGATAAGAAAATATCGTAGAAATGGAGTCATAGTTGTTTACTTCAATAAATTTATTTTTTGTCTCTCTTTAGTTTTATATAGTAGTTTTGTACTAAATTAAAGAGGGAATTGTATTTAATTTGGTAAGTTTTATTTATTTTAAAATTTCTGCTATATAAGATCTATTTTTTAGAGTAAGTCACCTAGGTTTTCTCTTTCTTTTTTGCGCTTTTCTTTGGTGTTATCTATAATTATGAGGAAGCTGAGATAGGTGTATTTCTTTTGTAAGAGAGAGATATCTTGTATCTTTTTCTGCTTGTACGTGTGGAAGTATATCATTTTATACGTGATAGCTTCTTTGCTGAGAGAAGATTTATTTGATATGTTACGTTATGGTGGCCCAAGATCCTTTTGATAAGTTAGATTCGACACAATCTGCTAAACCTAAAAAAATTGTTAAGAAGGCAAGTCCTGCAGCAAGTGCTAATAAGAGCGCTCCTAAAAAGGCTCCCACGAAAAGAAGAAGGAGAAGGAAGACACGTCAAAAGACACAGGTGAAGCAAGGTTCGAAAGTATCTGCAACATGGTTTTTTGTGTGATGTGGAATCTTTGTTGTACTTTTTCTGTTGTTAATGATTGGTTGAGTATTTTGGGTAATTCAATCACCATGAACTCTGGAATGATTATGAATGGATATCGGTCAAGTTAAGACCTTACTTTATCTTTTTTCTAGTCTTTTCTTCTGAATTTTGAGTTTATGACTCTTGTTTTCACTTTTCTTGAGTATTTATAGGATTGCTACGAGAAAGTGATCTAAGTTGAAATATATTCTAGGTATTTTATTTAGTCTCATTTTCTTGATTACCGTTGTCGTATGATGGATTTTTGCAATTAGAAAGATTAATGAACTTAACTCTCAAAAGAGAGTTACTAATAATCCTGTTATTTCTTATGTTGAGACCAAAGATGGGCCGGTATTTGCTGAGTCGTGAATTCCAATTATTGCTCCATTGACAATGACGTATAAGTTAAATGATCAGATATACACCTCTCAGATTTTGAATGATATTTGAAGGAGTTCTAGTAATATTAATATTTCACTGGATTGTTGAAATGGTCAGACTTTAAGCATGGCAAATAATGGTGAATTTCAATGAAGATGCTTGTTTATGGAAAAAGAGAGTTATGAAATGACGATGAATGTTTCATATAGAAACACGAAGTGAGAAGATCAATCTACATCTTATCCAGCGGGTACGTTTACCCCTCAGGCGGCAATTGATGTAACTCCATTGAATGATACGTGAACATATAATGATGATAAAGATGAGTTTATTATTTGAATTGCTCCAGCGCAGATTAGATTTAAGTCAGAACTATTGTTTACTGATCTTGGATTAGATAATGATAATATTGAGCGGGATTTTGATGCTGATGATGAAATAGATTATACTGATCAAGCCACCTTTCAAAGAACACTGAACGATTCTAAATTACATAAAATTGCCTATAGATTGCCTCAATTGCCATGAGAATGGTCATCTACATGGTTCTTGTTTGATCTGAGAGTTATTGAATCAGAGTTAGCATGATGTTTCTTGAATAAGGAAAATATTAGAGAAAATAGACGGAAAATAACCCCAAGTTTTGATGAAGATTTGAATGTTTCAGAGTATAGATATACAATTTATGATACTATTAATGAAGAAGTAATTTCCTCTCCACGTCCTGACTTGAAGGGTGCATTTAGTTATACGTTTCCTGAATGAGCGAAGTATGAAGTATCGATGGTGTATTTTACCGATGATAAGAAGAAGTGAGCATGTGCACCTGTAGAAGTAAGTGAATGATACGAATGAAGTAAGGCGATTTTTGAGCTTTTTCATAAGCATAAAGTTGATGACTCGTATAAGAGAGTTGAGGTTCAGGGTGAAAATGCTTCTTATGATGGGGAACGTATTTTTGCCGCTCAAATTCCGAGTCACTTTCAAATAAAACTTGAATGAACCACTCCTGATACGGATGCAGATGTTGCGATCTACTTTGATTGATCTGAACTGTTCCCTCAAAATAACGTATATGAAATTAAAGCTACTAAACAGTGAACTTTTGATTTAGAATTTGTGGTAACGACAAAAGAATGATCCGCAAACACGCAAATAATCCCTGTTACTATTGCTAGAAATTCTGTGAAAGCAGATATGAAGGTTGCATGAGATCTTGTTTGAGATTCGCCGTTTCAAGTAACGTTAGATGCTTCTATTTCGCCCTTATATGATGAGGATGATGAAATCGTTTTCTTTACTTGGGATTTTTGAGACTGAGAAATTTTGAATAAAGTAAGTCAGTGAAAAGTGAGACACACGTACGTATACGATACTGAGAATGATATTGGTGAATTTTATCCTAAGGTCACTGTGCAAACAAGGAAATGATCTGTTGATACGTATAGATTGGAAGAACCGATTATTGTGAAAAAGAAACAAAAAGATATTGAGATTATCTTGGAATCTCATCCTACACAACTTGCTAAGGCATGAGAGGTAGTAAGATTAAGTGTTCGTACTGATTGACTAGTTGATAAGATCGATCGAGATTTTTGAAATCTTAAAGTATTGAGCTGTGATTCTAGGGAGTGTAGTAGTACTGCTGTGACGTATGATGAGCCTTGAGTATATGATATTTCTGTAGAGGTGAGTTATAAGGATAATATCCCTGCGGTTAAGCAAGTGAGTATACAGGTTTTTTAGAGAGTTCGAGAGTTAAAAAGGTCGAGAGTTCGAAAGTGAAGAAATGAAAGAGTGAGTCTGAGAATGAAAAGAAATTAGTAGGGAGAAAGTGTTGTGGTTTGGTTGCAATTGTGGTGTGCTTTGGTACATTGTGGTTGCTATGTGAACAGAGAAACTTAATGAACATATTTCGGTTGTGTTATCGAAAATTCAGTCTTCTTGAGAGGTGAGTTTTCCTTTTTTGCTTGTTGAAACATGAGGGTCTTCATGAGGTTTTTCTTTTCTTGAGAAAACGTCTTTGGAGATGCTGTGAGGATTCACTCAAGATCTCTTGGTGCTGCGTGATTTAAGTTTGGAATTGGAAAAGAAAAATCATGCTCTTAGGGTTGAGGTGAAGAGTTGAGAACAGCGTGTGAAGACCGAAAAATATTGAGTTTGTTTGGATTGGTGAGCTAGGGAAATTACTCAGTGGATCTCACTTGCTCCTGCTGGATGACTGAAAATTGTTCTGATAGAGAATGTTCAAAGAATGACGATATGAGCAGCTAATGCACTACTTAAGACGTTTGAAGAGCCTTTGCCATGAAGGCTGATTTTGGGTACGGTATGAAGTGCAGAATGATTGCTTGATACTATTCGTAGTAGAGCAATGATTTTTCCTTATAGAAATGCTGTTGATTCGAATTTCGATCAAATGGTAAAAAAGTATTGACAAAAGTATAAAAATGGTGTATTATCCCAATGATACGCGTTAACCCAATGAAATATTGCTGAATTTGAAGACTTACTAGAGAGATGAGAAAAGCAGTTGAAACGTTTTTGAGAACTTGAGTCTCATGTGTTCGTCTCATGAAAATCGTACGCAATTCCCTGAATTGTAAAGGATCTTAGATGATTTTGGACGGATAGAGAATTGCTTGATAGTTTATTGTATAGAGCGGAGTACTTGAAAAAGTATGATCAAATTGAAAAGTTGAAAACTGCTCAGAGTATGATTGAGCGCAATGTATGAGTTGACCAAGTTTGGTTTTGATTAGGTCTCGCATAACTTTAGATCTTCACCCACTATAAATGGTTCTTTGAGCTCCGGTATTACGTCATAGTGTTGCAAGTGAAAAGATTATCTTAGATTGAGGAAGGAAAGTAAATGCTTCAAAGAAAGAAGCTGCATGAGTTTTGTCCCAAGATTGATTACAAGCCAAGTTATATACAGAATGAAATTGAGTGACAGCTGATTATTGATCAGTTAGCATTTCTTGAGAAGCGGTAAAAGAGATGCATCAAGATTTGTGATTGAAATATGATGAGACCTATCTTTTTCACTATCATCCTGCCGAAATTAATAGTTATGGTTGATGAAGTCTTAATAGAAGTGGTGCTGATAAGGCTACGGATAAAAAGAACTACATTAATCACCAAAAGGACCAATCTCAGATAGGACAATTTGATGCTTTGACCTGATGAGTTTTGTTTGTTTCCCATGACACGACTCAAGAGAATGCTTTGTCCCAACAGTCATTTCATTGAAGACTGCAGGATATTGTACTTTGTTTTTGAGATAATACAGAGTTAAATAAATATCTTGAAGTATGAGGTATGGAGGACTTAGATCTGCCTCAGATTTTATTGTTTAGAGCTGAAGTAAAACAAGCTTTAGATAATGATTGGCTGACTATTGTTGATGTAATGAATGTCATTAAACAGTGAGGAAACATCTATCATCTTAGAGTGAAGTTAAAAGATGCTATTGCAGGAAGAAATGCTACTCAAGGAGATCTGCAGATTGCACCTAGTGAAGCGAGAAAAATCGTTTCATGATCTCAAGAAGCTTGAATTAATCAACAATGATGAATTTCACTAGACACTCAGAGAAAGGAGGGACAGTAT
>JAHDCT010000102.1 GCA_020629735.1 bacterium
ATTACCATTTCACCACTCAAATGCGTACAAAACTCACTTCAGTGCTCTTAACTCAAGTTGTGACAGCAACACTAATATTTTTGATGTTGTTTCCTAAATCATGAGCCTGGGCAGACATCATATGGATTATTTTCGCATCATTTTTCCTTCTATATCTCCCAGGATATTGGATTTGATATATCTTCTTTTGAGAAGATGATTTGTTAGCCTTCGAAAGGTTTATTATAAATTTTCTTATTTCAATAACTTTGTTGATTTTAGTATCATACTATTTGTATTATGCTTGAGTGTGAGTGAGTAATATAAAAATATATGTAATATTCTTTTGAATTCTTTTCATTTCAGTATGCGCCGCATTAATTCGCTGGAGAAATTACCCTGACACTATTGAGATAGATGAAGTAGATGATGAATAAGAAGACCAGAGAAAAATAGAGTACTATTTTATTAGTAATTTACCTCTCTATGAAGAAAACACTCATTCTCGTTGTTGCTGCTTATGTTGTTTCAACCTTGGTATTAGTATGGTGAATACTGAGTTGAAGTGATCCTGTAGTGCATGGAGCAATGTTAGTGTTTATTGTAGTGTGTTTAATACTATTAAGGTGAAACCAGGAATTACTAAATTATACAATAGAAGCGCCATATGATTTAATGTCTTCAGTGACAATTAGTTCCTTATTTTTTATCTACTGATTTCGATTCACAAAGAAATTTGGTGTTGGTCCACTTCTCTTTTGAGTGGTAATTACGTGAATTTTTTTCTTTCTTTTGCTAAAAAATATCGTTTTTAGAAAAAAGAATCTTAGACGCTCAAAGTACCTAACGAGATACGCGAATATTTTTCTCTTACTTTTGTTTTTTTCAATAAGCTCAAACTTAGTTCCAGTCTTCTTTAACGAATTGCCAGAGGAGGGTAAGGTGACGGCTCAGAATCAATTTAAATATGCTGATCAGCTCATAGGTCAGGAAGAAAGATCAGATAATTTACATGGGGTTGCCGATAGCAACGAAGAGGTGCTTGAAGAAGTGATTTTACCAATTGAACAAGAGAATCAAGAAGCAGAAGAAAAAGTTTATGCAAACATACCTTCATTAGCTGTTTATTTTTCTGAAAAGGAAGTAGTAACGTTTTGAGAATTACTTCCGCTATTGTACGAAAAGTATGGGGATCCTAAGAAAGAGGTTATTTGATATTCATTTGATAATATTTCTAAAGAAAGTGTTCTTTATCCTTCATTTAACTTCGCAGCAAATTTAGAGCTAATTGGAGCTCAAATTGATCCTTTGAGAGAAGTGGAGTGCAGACATTTGTATGTCTTAATAGGTTTTTTTCAATGACGGGATATTGATAATGTATTTGAGGACATAGTATTAGAATATTCAGAAGAAGCTAAAATGCGTGGTATATACAGCGAAGAGTGTGTTGACAGGTTTGTTAATGTTGTATGAGAGATGTTGCCATAATTTTTTTTCTCATCTTAGCAGAACATTTATTTTTGATATGAAAAGTGTAAACTTCACTTAGTCATTGTAAATAGAAATATGTTACCTATATATATCTGGTCAATATTTTGAATAAATTAAGGAGGCTTCCTCTTTTGAAAACTTTTTTATAATCATAAATACTAATGCTAAACCGTGTAGTTCTGACTTGATTAGTATGAGTGCTTGGTCTTCTTTCAACTTCTGTATTTTGATTGAGTTCAATGGCTCAGAAAGAGGCTGAGTGTAATTGTGACTTAGTACTTGAGTCACCTAACTTAATTTATTGGGCACCTGAGTGGTTTGTTCCTCATAGCCTATCAACTGCTCCTGAGAATGCGTCTTATTGGATTGAGCAAGTACTTCCATTCGAACAATATAGAAATGAAGATATGTATCTTGTCTTCCCTCAAATGTGAAGTATCATGCCAATTGTCTCAATTCCTGAAGGATCCTCCGATTTTACTAAAATGGTGAGCTGATGAGAGATCGAAATTAATAACTATCTTCAGCATTGAATAATTGAGTATGCAAACAGTACTCAACCAGGACATCGATGAAAACGTGTTGATTTTTGACACAGCAATATGTTTGCTAATGCAGCATGATCATTCAACAATATTCTTGCTGACCATATGAGACTTGATGTATGAGATGAAGCTTGGTATTTTGTAAGAAATTCAAGTGGATCATATGATCTTATTAAGTATAGAATTACTCAATCATACAATACTCCACCTACAAATGTGAGACCACTTCTTTGGGACGGAGATGGAGCTGATGCTTTAATATTCTTTTGTACATATTGATTGGATGGGAGATGGATGTTAGAAGCTGAACTAATAGGAGAACCTGTTGGGAAACCATTTAATCCATACCAAAATCTAGATAATGGAATGAAATGGAAAATTGATCAAGCAATTAGAAAAATTGGACGGTTACGTGAAAACAGAAGACAGTATACAATAATTCAATTGGTAAAAGTGTTGAATAACATTAGAGCAAAAGAAGGTCTAAAATCTGTTCCAACGCATTCTTACCAAGATTTAAATTCACAAGAAATTATAATTCAGTATATCGAGGATAGGTTAGTGGAAATGTATTAAAAGAATGAATTTATTTTTAGTTTATGCCCCTAAGTATGATGAAATCTAGTATTGCACTACTCATGTCAACAGTGCTTCTTCTTAGCTCATTTTCTTTTTGACTCACTCCAAAAGAAGAAAAATGAGTAATTACTATAGAGTCTCCAGCCATAGAGTATCAGTCTCCAAGTTGGTTTGAACCAGTAGCATTAGAAGATGCCTCAGAGGATATCGAAGATTGGGTAAAATTGCTTCCGTATGAAGAAGACAGAAATGATGACGTGTATATTGTACTTCCTACACTTTGACTAATTACTCCTGTTGTATTTGTGCCAGAGGGGTCAGATGATCATAGTGACATGATTTCGGGGAAAGAAATTGATATAAATAAGTACCTTACTGAGTGAGTGATGCACTACGCAAGTAGTTGAATGCCTTGAGATGTAGGAAACCCAGTTATATTCGGGCACAGTAACTATTTCTCTGATAAGCCATGAAAAAAGAGTTATAAATCAATCTTTGCTGACATCATGAATCTAGATGTCTGAGCGACAGATGAAATGTGGGTTTTCACTAAAGAAGATAATGAATACGCTCTTAGGAAATTTACCATAGAAGAGTCATATGAGACAACACCTGAGGATGTATGAATCTTAAAGCCAAAGTGAGGTAAAGAATTGACCGTATTTGCATGCACTAATGGACTTGAGTGAAGATGGATATTAAGAGGTAAACTAATTGAAGATGACGAAGTTCTTGTTCCTTACTCTATGAGGTATAGAATGTATGATATTATTTCTCAAATGGAAACAATTCAACCGTGAAGGAGACAAGGAATAGTAATCGAAGGAATGAAAATGGTAGAAAAGATTAGAGAGACCTTGCCAAAGAAAAGTAAAACCTTTGAAGAAAAAATGAAAAAATATATTCTGAATTATATCGAAAGAGAACTGGTAAAAGTATACTAGTATAACAGTAAAAAAAACTCCTAAGCAAGGAGTTTTTTTTATAGTTGAATTCAGTAGTATATATCAATAAAAATAGGACTAAATAGGGAAATTAGCTGAAGGCAATGACCGTATAGATTTACTACTATTTACTCTATGAAAGATTTGCAATCTCTTGTTGCAGCAATCATTTCTCTTGAAGAAAAGAATCGTACCAGAGACGATGTTCTTAAAATTAAGAGAAAGCGATCTAAAGAAAATAAGTTGGAAAAAGTCCCAACAAATTTGCAAGTACTTAAAACATACTATAGTATGATTACTACCTGAGTGGTCGAAAGGGTAGATTGGATCGAATCTCTTTTGAAAAAAAGATCAATTAGGTCAGAATCATGAATTGTAGCTGTTCAGGTATTAACAAAACCATTTTGGTGTCCTGGTAAGTGCATCTTTTGTCCAAACGATGCGACGATGCCCAAAAGTTATATCAATACACAACCAGGAGCAATGCGCGCCCTCTTAAATCAATTTGACCCCTATAAGCAGGTATACAATAGGCTACTTAGTCTCACCCTAACAGGCCACAAAACTGATAAAATTGAAATGATAGTTCTTTGAGGGACATGGGATGTGTACCCTAAATCAT
>JAHDCT010000103.1 GCA_020629735.1 bacterium
AATTCCATAATCTATAGTTGCAAAACTTTGATCAACGTCTGTATCAGAGAGACCAATAACGTAATAATGAGGATTACCACTAGTATTTGTCGCAGTAAACTCCATATATCCATCTTCACAGTTTCAGTTAATTGATTCTGTAGAAAATCATCATGAATTCGTCCATCAATCTGGAACATTCTTTGTGATGTCTGTTCCAGCTGCAGTAGCTCACACCAAATTTGTCCAAGTAACTGGTCAAACAGCATAGGCTTTAGGTATTTCATGAGACATCATGTGTTCATAAGAACACAAGAGAGGAATATCTTCACGAATATGTTCAGGCACATACTGAACTAAAGGTCAAAGAAATGTTTGGAAAATAAGAAAGAAGACAAACAATCCTCTGATAAATACATTTTTGCTTTTTGTCATTGTTCAACGACAGAAGAATAAAAAAATCTCTAAACATATTGTAAGAGATCTTTTTAGAAAATGATAATTCATCCCATTTCTGAATTGAAGAACATTTACATACAAAAGAAAATATACATAATACACTTCTACCTCCTTTTTAATCTATTTGTATGTCTCACATCAGGATGAAAATGAGGAAGGGGGAATCAATACTTTTTGTAAAACGCTAACTCTTTAGGTTGAAAACGATACAAGCCTCCACTATCCGTACATGCAACAACAGTTCTCACTCATATGTCATCTAATGATCATAATTCACTCCCAGAAACTACTTTCTGAGAAAGAGGTCTTGGCGGTTCATAAGATGACCATGTAAATCAAAAATCATCTAAGTACAATTCATGCTTTGTCTCATCTCAATCAAGTAAACATTTCAATGTACCTCAACTATATTCTACAGGAAACAGCTCATGAGCAATGGTTTCATTATATCAATACGGACTCAACTCTGGAGAAAAGAACTCTCACCACTCTCAAGTTTCTTGCATATGCTGAATTAATTTTGTTGCTTCTTGTTCATATTCTGCTACCGAATAAGCTTTATTAAAAATACAATATGATTGTTGACGAAGTCAAACACATCAAAAGCAATGAGAGAGTGCATCACAATTAAAACAATAAAGATTATGAGAACATCAATTCCAACATCTAGCACATCAAATATTTGATTGAGCATCTAAAGCTGTATTAATGCATTCATACATACGATACGAATTATATCCAACAGTATCTACATCCATACAATCACCAGAGTTAAACCAAACATGCTTTGAATATCTCACCTGTTGAGCATCCGTTATATGTGAAGACGCAAAAACATGTTTCGAATTATAAAGATACTCTCAATCAGACTCAGATGAGTTTCTTATTTTATCATACGTTCCATATTCTTTTTTTACTACATTTCGATCTTCATACATCTTCTTTCTCTCAGAATCAGATCCATGAAGAAATCTTGCCACATGCGATTCATACTCTGCTTGAGTTTTTTGCTGATTATAAACACAGTATTTTTTATTTGACAAACCAACACATCCAAAGCAATGTGAACAATGTAAACAATTCTCTATAAGATAAGAAAAAGCACTATCCTGACAAAATTTAGAATAAAATAATGCATGACAACGTTGAAGATCAACCGATTCATAACAAACACTACATTCTTCTAACATTGAGCAATCAATACAATTTTGAGATTTTTGAAGCCGATATCAGTAGAGACAGTCTTCATTATTGGAGCTTTCTATAAGCAAATAACAGTTTTTATTATAGGCACAGATATTCGTAAATTCAGAATTTTCACTTTGGATATTTAAAATCGAACAATGAGGAACAGCTTTCATTAAACTTCAGAATTGTTCGGTAAATGTTTTATTATAATCAATATCTCTCGCATAATCCCTAGCATTCCACACATCAGATCGTCGAATTTTTTGATCATAAACTTTGTAAGGCTTGTCAGGAGAGTACGTAGAAATAATTGGTTGTTGAGTCGCGTCACACAAACGACGATAGAGTTTTCTCTCATTACGAAATGCAAGCCTTCTTCTTTGACGACAAGTCGGACATAAACTAGGAAAAGGCAACAGATGTTTTATTCAACTTATCACAGGGGAAAGTCTTTCTAAAAAAACTTGATCCTCTTTCAACACCTTAAAAGAAGTACCACATCGCTTACATAAGCATGATTTCATTCACATAAACAGTTGAATCAAAATGTAAAACTTCGTTCTTATACGAATAACTTGTAAATCAAGAAGTTCTTTTTATTATCTTCTGTAATTTTTAAATTACAACAATATATATGAATAAAGCAGAAGAATATCTTAAAAAAGCAGGATTAAGTGAAAAAGAAACGAAAATATATTTAATTTTGTTCAAAAATTGAACACAACCAGCTAGCGTAGTCTCACGTCTGGTTGGGATAGAAAGGGTTTCAACATATAAAATCTTATTAAAACTCGTAGAAAAGTGAATCATTTTAGAAACAACAAGAAAGTCAGTAAAACATTTTTGGATACCTAGTGTAGATCTATTAGAACAATACGTTGAAAAGCAAGAACTAAAACGAGGTGAACTAAAATATCAATTTGATTACATAAAAACAGAATTTCAAGAAATAAAGCCAACACATATATCGAATGCACCAAAATTAGCGATATATCAGTGAAAAAATCAAATTCAAAACATCTTTACTGACATAAAAAAAACAATTGATAATGAACAATTATTATCAATTCAATTTTTCTGAACAAATACGTTTCAAGAACAAATTTCCTCATCTGAAACAACGCAAAAACTTATGAATAATTTCAATGATTATCTCAAATCAAAAAAAATAAACATAGAATCCACAACAGCAGAATGATGATTAGTAATGGAACAACTCTTCACACAAAGTTGATCAAGCGAAATTATTGATCTTCCAGCAGGAAATAATGCCACAAATATTTTTGTAGTCGGAAAAACACTCTATATTATAATCTATAAAAATACGCCTATAGGAATTAGGCTTGAAAGCCCTGAAGTAACACGAGCATTCAGCTTTCTACTCAAGAAAAAACAACCTACTTCCACATCATAACACTATGATGATCAACATCTTGGCTCTGTGGATTGTGTAACATAACTCAAACATTTACCCATGTGTTTTGATAACTTCACCAATCAGGACTCGTAAAAGAATACGCTCCTGAAGTATCTGTTGTATCATAATACACATGTTTCGTTCAATCACTTTCTTCATAGCAAACAGCAACTTTAGTATTTGGTATAGATGATACTCATGTAACAGTTCAACTATTTGAATTT
Source organism: bacterium (assembly GCA_020629735.1). Classification (GTDB taxonomy): domain Bacteria; phylum Patescibacteriota; class Gracilibacteria; order Absconditabacterales; family Absconditicoccaceae; genus JAHDCT01. Next base: position 3,268 of record JAHDCT010000103.1, read on the forward strand.
GTTACAAGAAATCAGGTATCCTTAACAACTAAAGGAGCATCATCCCGACAATACTCAATTTCACAACTAGCACTGCATCAGTCTCCATCTCATATATTTCCATCATCACATTCTTCTCATTCATATCAGCACACTTCATTAAACACCTGACTCAAATCTCATTCAACCGTATCATCTTCACATAAAATCAAACCTCAAGGCAATGGAGTACACGTTGTAGTTCATGTCGTGCAAACGTATGAGTATTCTACACTTGCAACTTTTTTCCCACTAAGATAGTCTTCTAATGTATGTATCGTACCAGATAAACCAGGGACACTCGCAGTGCTATACACAAAATTGAATCAAAAATTATTCAAAAATGGAGCTAAATCATCATATTCAAATCACATAATTTGAGCAAAATTTGTTCAATCGATTATCGATCATGCGGGAAATACATCTCTTGTCCCATCGGTATAAATTAATTCATTTAAGGTTTTTTCACATCACGTATACGTAGAAAAAACAAAATCTACTGTAGCTGATATAAAATTCCTACAGTAAACTCAATTTCAAGTATTAATAAGGTTATTTTCGATACCATCTCCACAACTCGCATCTTCACACGTATTCAAACATGCATCCGTATTATCTGCATTTCCATCATCACAATCTTCTATTCATGTTTCTACAAAACCATCTCCGCAACTTGCATCTTCGCACGTATTCAAACATACATCTGTATTGTCAGCATTTCCATCATCACAATCCTCTACTCATATTTCTACAAAACCATCTCCGCAGCTTGCATCTACACAGGTATTTAGACATGCATCTGTATTATCTGTATT
>JAHDCT010000104.1 GCA_020629735.1 bacterium
AAAGATAAGTTCTGAGAAAGATGCTTTTGCTTTTTTACGTGATTTGTTAACAGAGAAAGAGTTAGAGGAGTTTGCCCATAGGCTTACTATTGCTCATATGTTACACGAAGGGTATTCTTATAAGGAGATAGAAAAAACTACAGAAGTTTCATCAACAACTGTAGCGAGAGTAAGTAAATTTCTTCAAGGAGAGTGAGGATAGGAAATTTCTCAAGTATTATCGCGACTAGCTTTCTGAGCAGTAAGTTGTCTCATGATATGGAGCGTTATCAGCTGAGACGAGTATGTCGATGCAAGCGTGTTTTGACACTACTGATGTAGGATAGAAGGCAAATCATAAACCTCCGTGCTGATTGAAAAAGTCAGTATTTTGAGGTAAAAGAACTTTTAGGTGAGTGGATCAACAGAAAATATGTGTTTTAGAGTATTCAAGATATTGGCTTGCTCAGCTGATACTTAGTTTTTGTCGGCTTGTTGTATTGTCATTACTGACATACGTAAAGTCTAGTGGTAGGTTTTCATTTACTAATTCAAAGCAGTAATTTGCTGGTACATTAACTTGAACGATCATATTTTGAGCATTGCCAGTCGTGTCTTTTGTTCAAACTCTCATTCAAAATCCATTTTGATTTGGGTGTATACGTGTGAATGGATATATGATGTAACTACTGATTGGTGCTATATGTTGTACTACAACTACTTTGTTGTTTTGAGTTATTGACTGAGTTGTTGTCGATGATGGGCTTGCCTGTGTATTTGAGGTGGTTTGGTTAGATGAAGTAGAGCCTCATGTTTGCTGTGTTGGTTGGTTCGACGTGTTTTGTGAACTCGTATTTTGCGTATGTGCGTACTGAGAAAGATCTGGAATATCTTCACTCAAGGTGAGTATTTTTGCAGATAAGAGCGTAGAGAGTTGTTCGAGATAGAACTGAACTCTTTCGTTGTCTAGATTTTTACCGTATCCTAAAACTCTTTTTTTTGCTTCAATAGCTTCATCTAGAGTCAATGTTCATATATGTCTTTGAATTGCGTCTAGGTATCTTGTATCTATTGATTTTGGTGTGTATATTGCTGATACAATTCAAAGTATGAGTATACTTCATATCAGGAAAAGTATTTTTTTCATTGTATGGTTATAATAAAGATGTATGGTAGATTTTATTGTACTATATATAGGAAAAATGTCTTTTCATACAAGATGCCCCTAGTTTTGGAGTAGATTTTAACTGGACATTTTTTATTATGGATTTAATAAGATATACACTAAAAGTTTCTTGTGATTAACGTTTTTATTTCATCACAGTCTATGTTTAAAATTAGCCAAAATACCCTTCTTTGGATTATCTGAATTTTGACGCTTCTTTGGTGAGCACTTTCTTTATTACCTTGGAATTGTGATTTTGCAAGATTTATTTATTCAGTTGGAGATCTGCCAGCTAGGTGCGATGTGAACGTAGATTAAGTATTTTTAGCTTCTTTGTTTTTTTCCATTAAGACTCTCGAACTTGCTGTTGATGTTTCCAAGCACGAGTCTGTATCTGATGTGATACAGTTCTTAAGAGATGCAGTAGATTTCTCTAAGACACGTCTTCTTTTGACGCTTCAGTGATCAGAATTAGCATGAATTGATTTTATTGAAAAAAGTTCAGATATTATTCATCGTTTGAGAGATCTGCACTTGCTAGTTGAGTCGATTTCTGTTCCTAGAACTAATTCCCTTGAGTTAGATATCCAAGCAGATGTCTTTTGGAATGTTTCTTTGATGGATATTTTGTGAGCTTTAGAGTTAGATGACTTTTTTAATCATGCTATGATTGAAGTATCTCGTAAGTCTAATATTTCTGCTTTGAAGCGCCTTTGTGATAATAATAAGATTCTTACATTCGATCAATTTTTAGAACGAGTTGATCTTGATACCTATAGATGAATGAAATGAGTTTCCCATGACCGATGGCTTTCTTTTTTCAAAACCCATGTTGCTTCATATTTGGATAAAAAGATTGCTGTACCAAATGCAGGTTATGTTATTATAAGAGATTATGGGCTTGCGGCGTAATGATCAATTATAGGTGTCTTACTCAAATAAATCGTCTGTAATTTCTGCTGCGTTTACTTCGAGTGGTGATCTAGAATCATAGTACTTTACCATTTGACTGGTGCTGTGTCAGGTGGTGTTCATAATTTCTATGTCGGTTTTTCCTTTGTTCAATGCCATCTTAACAAAACTTGTTCTAAAGCTATGGGGTGTGATTTTTTTCGTTCCTTCAATCTTTCCTTCGCATTGAAGTTTGTGTGTTACTTTTTTGACGAGATTAAAGATATAGGTTCAGGTAATTGGCTTTACGGTGTCTCAGGTGCTGTTGTTGCGTAATGGAGAGAAAACATATGGCGAATGAAATCATTCCATAATTTTTTTTTCTCTAAAGGCTAATAGGTATTCGGTTATTTTTTTTCACAAAGGGAGATATTTATACTTTTGTCCTTTTCCAAATATGGTGATAAATCATTTTTGTGTATTTCGATCATCTCGTCTTATGTGAGCTATTTCATTTCTTCTTAAAGAAAGAAAAAGAAAGCTAAAAATTAACAGTTTTTGCAAGTTACTTATTTGCGAGTAGCTGGTTTTTGCTGACTCGTATTTTTCTTTCAGATGATTTCGAATATGTTGAATTTCCTCTGTTTCTAAGTCCTGCGTTGAAGTTTTGTCTGGTGTAGAGTATGGTGTATATACTTTTACCGGATTGCGAGGGTACCCGTAGTTTGCAACCAAATATTCAAAGAAAGAGGAGAGTGCATAGGCCTTTCTATTGAGTGTACGCGGGTTGTGAACCCTATCTTGACGATGTTCTTCGGTTTTTTTGAATGATTCTATATAGTTTATTACGATTTTTGACAATTCATAGACGGGGAGTGTGGCTAACTCCCCCACGGTAGAAATGTTTAGTGCATTAAAAAAGGTTGTTACATCTTTTCTGTACGCTTTTTGCGTTTCCGAAGATTTTTTCGTTTGGAGAAATTCTTCGATTAATTCTGAGAAGTCTTTTTTTGTCAATCTGTCAAAATCTCAAGTATTTTGATAAGATTGTAAAGAATTTACCATATTTAGTTATTATAATATGAATTATCGTAACTAAAGTACGAAATTCTCCTCCAATATCAAGAGATTTACATGATTGGTTGAAGAAATTCGTTGTTTCCTAGGTTTCCTAGGTCTATATGTAAGGCTCTACCATGTATAAGTGCGTTTGTGACCTTTGTGACGGCTTCTTTGTATATCTTAGCGAAGAGGGATTTGGAGATCCCCATTTGCTCTGCAGCCTTAACAATCCCCAGTCCGTTAATGTTTTTGAGTCTTAGCGACTCTAATTCGTCGTGACCGAGCTTTACGATGAGGCTATCCTTGGTTCAATCTGTGGGCTCTCGTATGGTGAGAGTAGGGGTATAGTTGATAGTGCGGAACTTCTTAGGTCTTCACCTTTTTTTCTTAAGTAAATCACCAAACATAATCTGCATCAATGACATAAGTTGACAAATAAATTATTGGAATATTCCTCATAATAATAATGGTTGGAATATTCCAATAATGTATAATAACCACTTCTGAGACCACTTCAAGTTCTACTTCCGGATTCTAGATCTAATTTTAGTGTGCACATTGGTGATGCTTTTGTGTGTATAAGATGTTTTTTGAGCACCACTTCTGAGTGTGTGTTGCACTCCTCTGCTTTGGGGTGATTTTTTTTGAGATATCGACTTTCGAGAAGATTTGTGAGTGACTGACTGTTCTTTTTTTTTTGGGGAAAAAAAGACTCTTGAGAGGGTCTTGCTTCATATACTGTGTATCTTATGCTTTGTGTTCTTATGTGTTTTCCTTTGGTTCAGTTAGTACAACGGTTATGTCTCCTGAAAAATTGGTAGTTTTTTTGATTGCCTGTGAGTGTTGCAAGTAAATTGAAGCTAGATTTTATTATGAATACGCTTCAATCAACTCACCATTCAGCAGCCGTTTTTAATATATTGGAATTTCATGCTGGTTTTCAATAGATTGTAAAGTATTCTTCTGGATAAGATATTACATCATTAATT
>JAHDCT010000105.1 GCA_020629735.1 bacterium
TTTCATCCCTTCCTCAGGAAACACATCCGCTTTCTTTATGACTCACGTCAATAAATTTTACCTTCCTCAACCCAGGCAACCATATGCTCTTCATGCTTGGTGATTTGTTCCTGACGACGTTGAGCAAAAAAATCTTCTTCAAGCAGATCCTCATCTTCTTGAAGTGCTATCTCATATTCAGTACGCAAACGTGTCTCATGCTTCTCAATATATCTATCAGCAATTTTCTCAATAGTGTCTGGTGATGGTTCTCAAATATGCTGTTGGGCAAGATCAGAAACCGATTCATTTTCTTCAAGGTCTTGATCCTCATCTTCAGCAAAAGTAGGAGAAAAAAACCATTCAAGATCAACTTTTCCATCATCAGTAACACGCACCTCAATCTGAGGGGTGTCATCTTTCTGGGCATCAATTTGCTCAGTAAATAAATCATTTAATGCGGCTTCTGTATCAATTATTTCTTCATTCCTTGCTTCTTCATTTTCATTTTCAACAGGGGCATGATTCCCCGTAAATAAAGTATTTAAAGCAAATCATTCGTCCTCAATATCAACCACCAAATTTCTCTCAATAACTTGATTTTCAGCAGCATCACTTATATCAACAAACGAATAAGCTCATAAAACATTTTCTCAGCCATCAGGATCAGATGAGGATTTCTCTAAAATAAGAGCCTGAGATTCATCAAAATCACCATAATACGCAACTCATCATGCATCATACACATCTCAAGCAACCTCCTTAGAAACAAAAGCTATATGTTGGTGCGCTACTCTCGGGCTTGCCCCTGAATACGTTATATAGGTAACCGGATATCCATTAAATGGAGTTCCACCTTCAGAATTCTTCTCAATAACACGGTATTTTCTTCACTCAACAACCTGAGTACCCAAACGAGTAACTGCTCAACTCTCTTCATCATGTTCAAATTCGGTATGCAGGATAGGCCCCTTTTGTCATTTTGACGAAAGAACTCGGATAGCCATTGGGTCTGACGAGGCAACATCTATTTCATAATCCATAGTAAACAATCATTGTCTATCCAGGTCATGAGTAAGAAAATCAGTAAAATCACCTACTTTCTCTCAGGTCTCATCAATATTTCAGAAATGTACATCTTTTTTAGCAAACGTAATAACATAAGGATCTCAATTTGAATGTGTGTGTCCTGGAAGAGCTACATTTTTTTTGTCAGGATCATAGTAATCCATAAAAAAACGTTCATACCTTTCCCATATTTCATCTTCTGATAAAGTTTCATTCCCCACATGAAGAAACGAATGCATAAGGACCTCTGGCAATCAAGTACTTTTATAACGAGCCAATTGAGTCTTTACTGACTTCCTTACCATCATTATCTTCAAAGCTTTTTCTTTCTTTTCCAAAGCTCATCAATCAATCGCTTCTGGAGCATCTTGAAGTTGCTTATGCTCTTTAAATCATTCAATAATAACTTTTAGTTCTGGATCACGACTACCAACCCACGCTAAGTACTTATCAACTATTCTTTTATGCTGAACTTTATACTCCTCAAGGGTAATCTCATGAGGCAGCTTAGGCTCATCAACGACTTGAAGTCTATTGAAATCTTGAGCCTCTAGAGAACGCTCTAAGTATAAGTTAAAGGGATAATCAGTAAACAATGCTTGATTTAATCACTTTTGAGAAAACGATTCGTGTAAAAGATCACGCTCTAGAGTAAGCATACTTCACGCTTCTAGTGTAACATCTTTTAAGGCAGCTCAAGCAAGATCCAAAACATCTTCATCTACTTCTTGTCCCTTTTTACCTTGATGTTTATCAATAAGCAATCAGAGCAAATGACTAATAGCTCAAGCATTTTGTTTTGCTGATCATGTTTTTTTGACTTTATTTGTTCATGCCTTTTTCTTAGTGATTCAGGTTGTATACAAAGGAGAAACAAGTTTCATATCAACTCCTCTTCTTTTATATCTGCTCGCAAATCTTGCAAAATCTACAACACTTAGGTATGAATTTTCTTTCAACAAATTAGCTAAGTCATCAAACTCTTCTTCCGTTAAATTCAAGGTCGTAAGATACCTATTAACTCAGGTCAGTAGCTTTTCATAATATCTTTCATCCCACGTAAAAGGTTTCTTAGTTTTAATAAAATCTTCATAGGATGTTGGGACTCACTGTTTTTTAAGATAGGCAATAAATCATTTTTTAGCAACTGGACCAACCGTAGAAAAAACATCAGAAAAATGCTCAACGTATTGAGAATACATCAACTTATTTCATTGTTCAGAAAGACTCATCATCATAACACTATTACTTCTCTGTTTAAGTGTCTGATAAGGACTATATGTAATCTCTGACAAAACTGCTTCCACATTAGCTCATTCTCCAAGAACTTCTTTCCAAGTTTTTAGCAAAGAGAAATTTCATTTCTTTTTAACAAATTCGTAAAATCTATTTCTATTTTCTAACTTTCACAAAATATCTTCCATACTCAACTTATTTCCATTAACGAGAAAACTCTGTTGAAATTCATCCAACTGTTTTGCCAATAAGTTTTGCTCTACTGAAGACAATAATTTTCTTTTTTGAGCATCTAAATTAAGCTCTTTTTTCTTTGAATTATCTTCTAATTCTTCATTTTTTTTATCTGCCATACAAAGGCCAACAATCTATAAAAGGAGCAGTACTCCACCAACTTAAATATAGCTTTTTCTAGTGAAAAAATCAAATGCTTGATTTTACTATATTAAAAGAAAAAAACTCACTTATTGACTAAAGACATCAGATCCCTACTGTAATTGACATGAAAAAAGCTTTTGTCCATGATCGAATTTTTCACCTCGGTTGAGCAGAGACCGTTTTTTTTGATATACTTAAAAAAAATAGCTCAGAAGGCAAAGACACATGTAAAATATTTACCCTCTTTAGTGATAGAAAAAGCATCAATAGCAATAATACTGAAATAGAAATTATCACAGCACTTCCGCAAAAACTTAATCAACTCTTTGTAAACGGTTCAAAAAACAAATCCAAAATTCGGGATTACCGCAATCTTATTGTTTTCTATCCGCTACTCACTCGGTTACTCAGAAGAAAAATTACATCACGAAAACCAGATCAAACTTATATATCATCATTTGCAGCAGTAAAAAACATCCAGCAATGATCTTCTCAAGATCTAGGTGAAACAATCCTATATCTTCATAGTCCAAATCAGTATATCCGAGAAAATAAAACAGAATACATGAAAAAATTTAATCGATGGCAAAAAGGTATTTTCAGCATCATTACACCTTTTCTCCAATATCGAGATAAGCAAAAAAGGACATATAGTAAAGTAGTAGCAAACAGTCACTACACAAAAGAATGTGCACAAACATACTACTGACTGAAAGCAAAAGTAAACTATCCCAAAATCGAGAAAACCTTCCTTTCCAAAGAACCTACAGAAAATATTAAAAACTACTTCGTATACATGGGAAGACTAACTACTTTTGTAAGAGAAGTTCATATTCTCATTCAACTATCTAATACGCTTACATTTCCATTGATAATAATGGGTTCAGGACCTGATGAACTACTCCTCAAACAACTCGCATGACCTCAAATCAGCTTCATCGGTCATATAACTGACCAAGAAGAAAAAGCAAAAATAGTAAGCGCTTCTCGCTGACTCCTGAATATTGCAAAAGAAAGTTGTTGAATTTCAACAATGGAAGCACTCGCATTATGAGTCCCTGTCCTTGCTTATAATCAAGGAGGAAGCAAAGAATTAATTAACGAAGATAACTGATATTTCATTAAAAACAAAAAACCTCAAGAAATAGTTGAGGCTTTTAATATTTTCTCTCAAGAAAAGTTTAATAGACAAAGTATCAAAGATAATTTCATTAAGTACTATACTGCATCATCTCAAAAAACTATAGTATATTAATTGTAAAAATGAATCACCGAAATTAATATACTACGTAGTAGTTTTTTTTCTTGTTGAAGTTGTCGTTTTCCTTGTAGAAGTAGGTGTCTTACGAGTCGTAGTTTTAGAAGCAGATCATCTTGTCGTTCTTGTCGAAGTAGTCTTTTTAGTATTCGTTTTTTTTGCT
>JAHDCT010000106.1 GCA_020629735.1 bacterium
AATGCTGATGAATAAGTATGAAGCACCGATTTTTGTTACTAACTATCCGAAAGAAATTAAAGCTTTTTATATGCCAGAAGATCCTGATCATCCATGAACGGTTAAATGTTCTGATTTGCTTGCACCTGAAGGAAATGGTGAAATTATTTGATGATCAGAGCGTATTGGTGATTATGAAATCTTGAAACAAAAGGTACTTGATCAAGGATACGATTTAGAAGAATATCAATGGTATCTTGATATTCGTAAATATTGATGAGTACAAACTTCTGGTTTTGGGTTTTGATTAGAAAGACTTGTAAGATGGATTTGTGGATTGCATCATATTCGTGAGTCGATTCCTTTTCCAAGGTATCATAATAGAATTACGCCATAATAAAAAAGAGCCTCGAAAGAGGCTTTTTTTGTTACAGAATTGATATTTCACTGGCTAAACCTAACTTATCCATTTTTCATTGAACTAGTCAGTTTCATGTGTTTTTAGAAACAAACATGGTATATGGAAATGCAATATAATGATTTACTCCTGATGCATGATTTTCAAGTTTAATTTTATGTTCTAAACCTTGAAATTCAGCTGTTAGTGTTGGGCTATCTATCATGTTGAGACTTGAGGTAGTTGCTTTTCTGTAAATATTTACATCTTGAGGTATTTTTCCTTCAGATCTCATACGAAGAATTAAGTCAACGTTCTTTTTGCAATATCAACATCGTGATGATGGGTAACAAATTATAATTGCTCTTTCATCATTTAAAGAAATATCGCTTGCTTCTGGTAAATTTTGAAACTCGATTGGATACGTTGATAATTGTTTTTGAAAATCTTCTTGTTTTTGGGTTTCACTACTTCTTTTCCTTTCTGTTTTTTGTGAAGTATTTCATTGATATATGTCAGTACCATTTGCTGCTTTTTTTGTCTTCGGTATTGTTTTTTTGAGTTCTATCTTATTTTGTTCTTTACTTCAAATTGTAGGTGTTCACGTTATTTTATTTTGTTTTGTTGGCTGAAGTTTGTTTTCTTCATTAATTGTATTTCTTATTTTATTGATTCATGTTGTGTATTTTTCTGAATCTTTTTTATGGATAATTTCTTGTTCGAGAAGCTGTAAGCTATTTTTAAGAGGTGCTAGTTCTTTTTCACTTAGTGCTGCTATTCCGTTTCATGATTCTTTTTCTTTTACTAAATGACTGTGCAAAGTATGCAAATACTCTCCCTCAGTTTTTAGATATTCATCTTTTAGTTTATGTGCTGAAATTTTATATTCTTGTTCTTGCTCAGAATATTTTGCCACATCTGCTCACCATGACATACTTCCCATAGTTTTTACCAAGTAATTAAATGTATACTTAAGTATAAATATGAGCCTCTTATAAATCAAAATTACTCTCTAAAATTTTCATTGAATTGCTTGAAACTACTTAAACATTGTTGAGTATAATGCGCTGAGTCTTTCCAGAAGAGATGAACGAGCTTGTTTTCATAAATATAGATACATAGCTGGAAAAGTGCTTCATGCACTTCATTTTGTTCTAGTAAGTTACGAATATTTTCTGTTTTTGAATTTTCCCGATTACTTAAGAGCCGATGAAGAATATTTGGAAAGGTTCCTTCACCTGAATGATGTCAGGTAAGGATAGCATAATCAAATACGTTCTCTGTGTTAAGATGAGGGATCTTTGATTGTAACTGCTGAATTTGATGATAGAGTACGAGGTCTGGAGTGAGTATGTCTTTTGGTATCTCTGATCTTATTTCATATCATCAGTACTTCATAGCAAGTGTTCCCATTTTTTTTCTCGTATATCATGGAGAAGTCAATTGCATGTTCGTTCAAGGGCGGCGTTCACCATATTTGATACCATGGTAACGATCTAGTGTGTATTGAATAACAAGCTTCACTTGATGTTCAAGATTTTTGCTATTTAATTTTGCTGTTGCTCAAAAAACATCTTTAAAGTAATTTCAGTAATATCTGAGCATTTTGGTTCTATAACTTTCTAATCGTTGTGTTAATCATTTTGCACCTAATGGTGATATCGCATTAGGATCTCAAGCTGACTCGTTGATCATCATTCCAATGAGATTATTTTGTTGTTGTTGCGTAAGTCACGATTGTGATAGGTGGTACTGAGTCATAGCATAAAGCGACATGCTTCAGCAAGTGAAATTATATTCTTGTGCAAAGAAAAAGCGCGTCATTTCTTCTTTTGAATCAGGTTGTTCACATTCTTCATATGCGCGAGAGGATACTTTTTTTCTTTTTCTTATTGTTTCTATATTTCCATCATCATCTTCGACTTTACAATACTCTCTCAGATAATTTCCCATTCAGGTAATTTTAGGATATGCTCACTCCTCTACTTGTATGCCTTCTTTTGATAGCTCTCTTCTTACTAAATCATATACTCGTTGTCTTTTGTCTTTATCTTGCCTGATAACATACTGACTGTGGGTTAAAGCTTCGTCATGCATTTGGTAGCTGTTTGATTCGTTGTTTTTGACTCGTAATTTCATATTTTTTTCACCTTTTGTGTGTCAAAAAATAAAGGTAAAATGATTATAGTCTACTTGTGCGCACATATGAGAGTTTTGGTCTAAGAAAGGATGTGGTTGAGGATCTGGGTAGGTAATAATTGTATCAAGGATATTATATTGTTCATCATACATGAATCTCGTATTTATATCTGTCGTTTGTAGCTTTCTTCGGAGAAGATCATAATTTTCATGTAATTGTACAGGAGGCGTTTTAATATTATTATTATTATTCAAAAATGTCCTATCTATTTCTGCATCTTGGCTGAAAAGGAGAATATTATGGAGCATAAAAGTTATCAATAGCAATAGTTTTTGCTTTTGTGTACTGGAGAGTTGAAGTGTTTGAATCTTTTGTAGTATTTTTTCCATGTGTTGATAGTACGCATCTGTTTTCTTGAAACCACATTTTTTCGATACAAATTGTAAATAAAAATGGAGTGCTTAATTAAAATTCAAAATGCACCACCTTTGAATATAGGTTGAATACCATATTTAACCTCAACCAAAGATGATGCAAAAAGAAATTACTTACAAAGGCCACCTTTCTCAAGAGGAAAGAATAGAAATTTATAGGTTTAAACGTGAAGGATTATCATATCGCGAAATAGGAAGAAGAATTTGAAGGCATCATACTGCCATATCCAGGGAATATCGCCGTAATTCAATTGATAAGGGGCGGGATGTTTATGAATATAAACCGCTTGTTGCTCAAGAAAAGTATGAAGAGAGAAGAATTGCAGCAAATAGGTTGCATATTATACTTCGAAAAGATGAAAGACAACGTAATAAACTAGAAGAACTACTCAAAACAAAGAGATATTGGTGACCAGATGAGATACTATGACGTTTGAGAGAGGTGTGTTGAGAAGATACCATTACGACACCAACATTCTATCGTTTTATTCGCTACGAAAGGCCAGAACGACAGAAATACTTGATGTATAAACAAGGCTGATATAGAACAGTGAAAAAATGAAACAAGAACAAGTGGAAAAGGAAATATGACGATGTAGATAATATCTCTAAGAGGTGTAAGTCTGCAAATGAACGTAAGAGAATATGAGATTGGGAATGAGATACTATCATATCTAATGGTAATGTTAAGTGAGGATTGGTGACCTTAGTAGATAGGAAATCACGCTACTTATTGATGAAGAAGATAGGTAATCATAAAGCGGAAACTGTAAAGTTGACTGTGCAGGCATTATTTAAGTGAGAGAAGGTGAAAACAGCAACATTTGATAACTGAGTTGAGTTTGCAATGATATGAGAGTATTGATGTAAGTGTTATCGTACAGATTCATACTCAAGTTGGCAGAGATGAACAAATGAAAAAACGAATTGATTCATAAGACGATTTATTCCTAAGTGAGCAAACATAAACGAACGGAGTGATGAAGAAGTGCAGATAATACAAAACGAACTAAACCATAAACCAAGAAAAATACTGTGATATAAAACTCCTTATGAAGTCTATCATGGTACAAATTTAACTTATATTACTTAGTGGTGCATTTGGGTTGATAATTTACA
>JAHDCT010000107.1 GCA_020629735.1 bacterium
AAAATCTTGTATCCAGGTGTACAGATAGTTAATCTCTATCGTTATTCTGGAATAAAAATCGGACACGTTGATTGTATTAAGATCACGTGGCCAGTAGGCTGAAAGACGTTCAATTTGCTCAGTTACATCAAGAAGTAATTTGAGCGTTTTACTTCTTAGCTCAGGGTTTAATCCAGTAACTTTCATGACCTGAGCGCCAAGAAAGAGTAATTGTTTAAGACTTCTCGTTGTACCTATGCTTTCATTTTCTTTTTGAACTGGTGGGTGTTCAAAAATTGGCTTTGCAAACTCGGCAGTTGTTTTTTTAATAAATTTTTTCTCTGTACCTTCGGGATAAATTTCATCGTCGAAATCTTCAATAACGAATCCGAAAATTAATGACCCACTTAGTGCTGAGATAAAAAGGATAAAATACCATTGAAGACCATTAGCATGCCCAATCTCAGCATAGACGTGTCCAAGTCCAGCAAAGAGTATCGCGCCTATTAATGCTCGGACTCCGTCAAACTGTAGCCAATCGACGACTTTGATTATCCAGGGGTGATACACTTCTTGTGTTCCTTTGTTTTTCCATGCCCACCATGCAAAAACATAAAAAAACAAGTTAAGTGTTATGGAGAAGAATACGGGAAATATTTTTTCCGCTGCAACTCCGAAAATTTGAAATACTGTAATACTTATCGCTACCCCTAGCGGTATTACATAAGCCATTTTTTTCCATGACTCAGGGACTTTTGTTTGATCCATATGACGTATTAATTTAATTTTTATTTTTAAGTTATTTTAATGGTCCTCTGTGAAATTTTAATATATCTCTAATGCGTTTTTTGTCAAGACATCTTGTTTTTTATTATTTTATTGATAAGTTACGTTTGTTTTTTGTACGTATGTCAAATATTTAATTCTAATTATGCAATGTTGAATTCATTTGTAGAACAAAGTTGAATGCTTGTTGATAAATATGATTATTGGAGACAAAAGGATATTGATCGAGATGTTAAGGTGTGATTAAGAAATGTAAGAGGCAAAAAAATATGACTTCAGTTGGAAGACTGTCTTTTTTCTCAAGATATTACGACAATGATGCATAAGGATACTTACGATTATCCTGTTTTACTCAGAAGGCTTCGTTCAAAGGAATTCTTATCACAGTTGCTGGAAAACTGAAACGAGATAGTTTTTCTTACGTCTCTTGAGATCCCTTCTTTGGAAAAGATGTTTACTTCTACCTGAGCTTCTCTTCCAACTACATATTCTCTTATTACGGAGCCTAATCAAGAATTAGATGTAGATATTCTTTTTAGTAATGATAAGGCCTGGGGAACAAATAATACTTTTTATAATGTTGATTCGCTTCCTTTAGTTCCGCTGCCGTGAATGTGAGGACAGCTTTCTAGAGACACTTGAATTTCGCAGGCTATAACTCTTGTTTGAGAAACTACACAGCCGATTAGAAATGAGTATATACTTTTTGAAGATATAGGAAAAGAAGTTGAGTGAGCGGTTATTGATGTTTTTTTTAATCATGAACATTGAGATTATAAAAAATTTGGAAGGAATGTGTTAAGATCACATTGAATACTAGATAAATCTGGTATGCTTAGTTCATTAAAAGGAAGCGACTGAACAGATAACTTAGTTCTTTGAGGGTACAAAGATTTTGATTTGCGCTCTCCAAGATTGAAAGCATATCTAACTGATGATGCTAAACCAATAGAGCAACTTTCCCTTTCAGATTTTTCTCCACTTGAATATGAATCAATTTCTCAGCTTCAAGAATTAACAGACAGACTTTGAAGTACTCACTTTAAAATGCCATGTGACCGAGCTGACTTACGTGTTCAAGTTATTAATAACAGATGAATTATCTTGATTAATGATTGAGAGCTTGCTAATACTAACGCTCCTAATTGATCTTTTCAAGCATGTATTAGAGAGGTAAACGAATTTTGACAAGTAGTAGAAGTTTTCATCAATAAAGATATAGAGAATAGGAAATTTCATTTTAAAGTTCTCTAATATGTGATGTTCTCTGATTCATTTTTTGTTGATTCTCCTACGTGAAGAATTGCTTGTGTTATAAGTTTGCCAGATAGTGGTTATAGATGAAATATTGTTCTTCTGTCTCATTGATTTTGAAGTCATAAAGAGAGATCTGCTTATCTTTCTTTAGAAGAATATTTTACTAAAGCGTGAATGTGAATTTGTCGTTTTGATTTTTTTGGTCATGGCGAGAGTGATGGCGATTTTTTTGATATTACCATATCTAAAGCTTTTGAGAATGTTGTAGATGTTAGACGCCACCTTCAAACTCATTACTGATTTTCTTCCTATGCTCTTTTCTGATCAAGTTTTGGTGGGAATGTAGTGTTAAATGTAGTTCATCAATATCCAAGTACTTATGCTTTTGTATTAGCTAAGTGCCCAGTTTCAGATTATAAGAAGCAAAAAGTGAGAACATTGTGATTGGAAGCTATTGAGGAACGAGAAAAGACCTGATCTCATGTTTTTATTAAGGATTATAATACTCCGACACCAGTTTCATATGATTTTTTTGATGAGTTAGATAGGTATAACGTTCATGATTTTATTGATAAACTTGATTTGCCTGTTTTTCTTATTCATGGAGACCAAGATGATTGTGTCTTAGTTGATCAGAGTATTAAAACTGCTAATCTATGTCCACAAGTTACTTTACATATTCAGGCCTGAGCAGGGCATGCTTTTAACTGACCTTGAGAGAAAGAAGTAGTTTCCCAATTATGTACTGACTTTGCTCTGCAATATTTCTGATAAAAAAAAAGTGCACCTGTCGAGGTTGTTCCTACGGTCGGTGCAAATTGTCTTAGTGTTTCTAACTTATTGTTTTAGTTCTCTTTCTTGGATTATTTGTAGAAAACTATTTCAAGCTGTTGATATACATCATTCCAATTATCAGTGCTTTTACCGTAACATAGTGTGTCGTAGGTAATTCCGTATGAATGTATTACAGATTCATTCGGATAAGCTCTTTTGATTTGATTGAGTGTAAATGCAGGACAGTTTCTGGTGATAATAATAGATTCAATGATTAATTGATATTGATCTATGCATTTTCTCCAGATGCCTTGAAAAAGTTTTTTTTAAAATTGTGTCATTGAAAGAGATTTTTACATTTTTGTTAGAAAGAATAACTTTAAAAGCGATTTAGTTTACATCATTTCTTCTTCTAAAGTTCATACCAAATCCAAATCCTCTAAAGCCCCTTGAATTAATATCGAATGACTGTCTTCCGAACAATAAGCTTAATGCAAAGTGTTCAGGAATTCTGATGAGCATGAATCCTTTACTTAATTCGCTTATATTTAAATTTTGAGTAAGCAAGATATCAAGTATCATCCAATCAATCATGTGTTCTTCTCCGCATCCTTGGCACTTGAACTTTGCTCCAAATTCTGTGATTTCTGAATTTGGTGGCAACAAAATTAATAGTTTCTTATAATTGTTGCTTTGAATGTTGTGTTTTTCGTCAAATTGAGCCTTTGACGTTACGATTCTTTTGTCCATCGTTGTACTTTTATTTTGTATTTTGGTGAAACATTAAGCTATTAAAATAGGCATTTTCCTTCTTTTGTCAAAGCATGTTTTGTATAACTACTTTTACTTTTGTTTGTTTTCTTGCATTAGATATCAACTTGTCTATACAAGGTGAAGTTGCAAAACTTTTTTTATTTTTGTAAAAAAAAACGATGAGTAATAAAACTCTTGTTATTCTAAAGCCAGATTGTGTGGCTAGAGGTCTTACTGGACAAGTTACGAGTAGATTTGAAACAAAAGGTTTCAAATTAGTTGCGAGTAAAATGGGAATGGTAAGCACTGAAACTTTGAAGGAACATTATGCCCATATTGCTGATAAGCCGTTCTTTCCAAGTATTGTATCTTATATGCAATCAGCTCCAGTTATAAATTTGGGAAGCAGAAGGAATTGTTGATAT
>JAHDCT010000006.1 GCA_020629735.1 bacterium
TGGAAATAGAGCCGCGCTGCAGCTAAAATCTAATTCCCTTATTATCGTCCACACTTAACGCGAACTCTAATTCTCCAATCACATACCACTCATCTTGCTCAAAAAACCAAATGAAATAATTGAAGCAATCATCTTACTTCTTTTATCCTTACTTAGACAAAAGAAATAAGATGACCACATCAGTAAAATAACTATTCACAATATAACATCAAGTATAAAAAAAGCCTTATAAGGCTTATTCCCTATAAGACATTTTCCGATGTGTTTCATCGAAATATTAGGATAAGACAGAAACAAGACTTTGTTATGTGTCTTGCTCTGCTCTGCTTCAATTTAGTGAAACAAATACAACTGCTTTATGTATAAAAAACCGCATTTCTTTATACATAAAGTAGTTGCTTATGAGCATATATATGTCTACCTTCCGGTCAAGTAAAAAAGGTAGTGTTAACAAGTAGAATACGTCTAGTAACAGAAACTAAATAAACTATGAGCCAATTAATTACCTACTGTAAACTCTTCGTGTAAACAAACTGTATACAGCAGGCAAACGACTGTTTATGCCTACTCTTTACGCAACCAACTATTCACCGTTCTCATCAGATTGCATACCACCACTCAAGAAATATGCTAAAGGTGCAGCTACAAATATACTTGAGTATGTCCCTGCAATAACTCACATTCACAAGGTAAACGCAAACATCTTAAGAATACCTGTTCCAAATATATACATCGCAGCGATTACAAGCAATGTAGATATCGAAGTAGCCAAAGACCTTCTCATCGTTTGCCAAAGACTTGTATCGAAAACTTCCTGACGATTAAAAGCCTTTTTCGGAGCTTTTTTCTTCTTCTTATTTGATTCTTCTTCGTCAGACGCATCGAGATAATCTAAGGTGTTTTCTCTAATTCTGTCAAAAATTACAATTGTATCGTTGATGCTATATCACATCACGGTTAGCAATGCGATAATGAATATTGTGTCTACTTGGATTGCAGGATTCATTGCCATAGAGATTCCATATATTCATGATGCAAACGACACATCAAAAATCATGGTTACAATTGTTACTACTGCTAGTAGCAATGGTGATATCACCTTACGCATACCAGAAAAAGCAAATAAGATATATACTGCCATAAGTACTGTACCTCGGATTAACGCTGATTTTGCTGACCTCGTTATATAGTCTCCGATACTTGGTCAAATAATTGATAATTCAAGAATCTGATCCTTATTTTGAATCGTACCTCCGTCTAACAAAGCGTCTTGAACTGCGGACGTTACAACAGATACTTCATCATTAGAAGCAAACTCTTGTTGTACAACAATCTTTCAAAAACCATCTTTTGTTCCTCTACTCACAAGTGCTTCATATCATTCTGCTGTTAGACTTTCTTGGACACGAGTAACTGAAGCATCATCTACTTCTTGATCTACAACCACCTCCATTCATCCGGTAAACTGGATACTTGGGCGCAGGTGACTAAAGAACATAAACAATGACCCTATCATCACTACTGCTCCTATTGATAACCAAACCGGGGTTTTACGAATAATACTAAACTGCTTCATATAATTTAATAGAGAGTAAATATCGAACTATATTCTTTTTTGTAAGAAAATTTGTTACGCTTTATCGTGTATACGATAGTATAAACAGAAATCAAATTACAAAATCTTTCCTTCAAAAACAATCTTTCTTTTTTCAACGTGCAGCAGATTTAAAGCTTCCTTAGCTGCTTGCTCTTCTGCCTTTTTCTTGTTCCTTCAAGATCACTGACAAATATAGGTCCTTCTTACTGATACATTTGCCCCAAAAAGCTTTATATCACCTGAAGCATTCTTCTTTAAAATAACACTTTCATAACGAGGTATTTCATTGTAATACTTTTGCACTAATTCCTGTAATCTATTTTTAGCGCTTTTTTGTGGCATAATTGGTGAATCACCCAGACGAGAATAGATATGAGCTGCAATAAACTTTTCTACTTCTTTCCGCCCAAACTCAAGATAGATAAAAGCAATTAATGCCTCTAAAGTATCTGAAAGGACTGAGTCTTTATCTGCTCCTCATGATCTCTTTTCTCAAATTCCTATTCTCACTATTTTTCATAGACGAATACTTCTTGCTGCGTCTGCTAATGTAGCTTCCTTTACAAGATATATCTTTGATAAAGTTAACTGTGACTCTGGTATATTAGGAAATCTTTCATACAGCATAGATGCAATCACGGCACCTAAAATTGAATCTCACAAAAATTCCAATCTCTCATTAAATGGGATATTGTTATCTGGAGCATCCATTGCGAATGACTTGTGTGTCAGTGTTTGCAATGCAAGATCCTTATTGTATTCTTTTGGCAATTCTAGTGAGCTAAAAAATTCTGAAATATCCATATTGCACACAAAGACCTAAAATCTTCTCTTAGACTCACGTTTTATTTTATATAAGAAGGTATACTTACTTTATCATCTTACTTTTTCTTCTCATCCTGCTTAGAAAGCGAGGCAAATATTTTATGTCCGATCCCATTGATGAGCTTCGGACTAGATTCATCTCAATACCTTTTTGCCAACTCTACCATTTCATTCAAGATAACCTCTTTCGGCGTTTTAACTATTTTGTACTCTATGTATCAAAGCACAAATAAAACTCTGTCCATTAAATCCATGTCGTTATATCAAAATGTTACCGCATGCTTATCAACTTCTTCTTGCACCTCTTCTTTAAAGGTATCAAAGTGTGGCCCCACTTGGCGTACATAATCATAATCAATATCATCCTGAGATATCTTAGAGAAGTAGTTTTGAATGATATAAGTAATTTCTTTGTCAAAGTCGCCATAATAGTCATCAGAAAATATCTCTGAAAGATCTATATCTTCTTCGTTTTCGACTTCAGATGGGTTTGCAACAATTTTTCTAATTTTATCAACGTGATCAATAATTTTTTTCTTTTTTCATGCTAGTAAGAAAAAATACTGTTCGTAAAAGTATACGAGCAGTATTTTTCTAGCATTGATCCTTGCTTTAATATTCATAGCTAGATAAGGAAACAAAACTGAATGGGAATTATGCTTCAATTACAGTAGATGAAGCTGCATTTATACTAATAACTTGCTTCCCTTTGTAAAATCAAGATTTAGGACATACTCTGTGGTTAAGTTTCCAACACTGACCTTCTGGAGACCATCTTGTTTGAATTTTCTTTAACCAATGAGACATCTTTTCTCTTTTCCAAGAACTGTGTCTTGTCTTTTTCTTTGATATAGATCTCTTTTTAACTGGACCAATCATGGTATATGTGTGCAAAAGTAAATGTACTTATTAAGGTATTTCTATTTCCCTGCTACTAGTTCATCTTGAAGTTCTTTTAGTTTATCTCGTTTTCCGTTCTTAGCAAGTGTAGCTTGTTTCTTCCAAGTACCTGGATTGTGCTGGGATAGATCAGCATCTTCAAGTATTTCTCTCAAGTCACTTACTTTTGATCATGAAAGAGCTTCGAAACTATCGATTCCATTTTCAGCTAACGCTTTAGCAATCACTGGTCCAATTCCTTCAATCTTTGTAAGATCATCTGTATCAGAACTTGCGTCAGTTGCTTTATCATCCTTTTTTGCAGCAGGTTCTTTAGCTGCTGGAGTTTTCTTTGCAGGAGTTTCTTTTACTACTCCTCCTTCAGGAATAACGTGAACTACAGTTCTTGTATACTTTCTTCCATCAAATCTTACGAATGATTTTCTTGTGAATGTTACAACTCCATCTACCATAGCATGGATAGTAAAATCCTTTGATGTGTATGTACCGTTTCAAGATCTGTATTTACCTCATTGCTGTCTTACAATAATGTTACCAGCACGAGCAAATTGTCCTCCATTGATTTTCAGACCACGATATTTTGGGTTCGAATCTCTAAGGTTTTTTGCGGATCATGCCGCTTTTTTATGAGCCATTTGTCTAAATCACTAAAAGTAAATTTTTGAGAGAATCGTTTTTGCGATTCTCTCTTTATAGTGAAGAGAATGTAACTCTCTTTACACTATTCAAACAATGAGATTTTTTATACGAATCTTGTCAAGTAATGCAACACTTCCTTACATTTATTCAGATTCAGGAATATTTCCAGCTTCAATTATTCCTTCAAGCGCATTTTCCGGATTTTGAAGTTCATGATACGACTTCTTGTAAATCTCACCAACAGGAAGTAACCTACCAATAATCACATTTGATTTAAGATCATCTAATGGATCAATAGCTCATCTAGTTGATGCTTCTACCATCACTCTAATTGTTTCCTGGAATGATGCAGCAGACATCCATGAGTCAGATTCTTTAGCCACTTGAGTCAATCATAATGCAAGTCTTTGTCCCTTAGCAGGTTGTAATCATTGTGCCTCAAGCTCTCTGTTTACCGAAAGCATTGATTCATACTTCACGATTGTTCCTGGAACGAAACTACTATTACCTGCATCTTCAATCATAATCTTAGAGAAGAGTTGTTTCACGATTGTTTCCATATA
This sequence comes from bacterium, assembly GCA_020629735.1. Taxonomy (GTDB): domain Bacteria; phylum Patescibacteriota; class Gracilibacteria; order Absconditabacterales; family Absconditicoccaceae; genus JAHDCT01. Next base: position 4,525 of record JAHDCT010000006.1, read on the forward strand.
CTTGTCGTTCACATCTTGTCATTGAGATGTATATACTTTCTTAATCTCTGTTACGATATATCTTTGCGCTTCAAGCTCTCCTACTACTGTCATGTATTCTCTAATATCAATTCATCAACTTGTAAGAAGTTGTCACTTGAATACCTCTTGACCATTCTTGATCTTCACTGAAGTTCAAACAGCCACTTTCTTTCTTACTACTTGAATTTCTCCGAGCACAATATGATCTTTATTTACTTCAAGAACTCTACCTCATCCCTTAATCTTTAACTTACTTCTTCATTTTTCAGCGTAATTTCCTCATTTTGTAATCTCATCTCCTTTCTTCACCATAGCTGAATACTCAGGCTTGATCACATATACTACTGGGATTGGTTCGCTTGTAATTTCAACTTCTTGTTTCTTCACTCACTCAACAACTGTTGCTGTCCCATCAAAAGGACAAAGTACAGCTGGTTTCTTAGGATTTCTTACTTCAAATAACTCTTCTACTCTCTTAATACCCTGTGTCATATCTCCATCCATACTAGCAACTCACCCACTATGGAACGTACGCATCGTCAACTGTGTACCAGGCTCTCAAATTGATTGTGATGAGATAATTCATACTGGAGAACCTAGTTCTGCCTGTTGCCTAGTAGAGAGATCCATTCAGAAACATTTCTGACAGATTCAACTTACTGTATGACAGGTCAATGGACTTCTTACTCATACGGTATCTACACCAGCATCTAAGATTATTCTCACATTTTCAGAATCAAGGAGTGTATCTTTTTTCACAATTACGTTTCATTTCGAATCTTTGATGTCTTGACTAGCCACTCTACCAAAGATCAATGAATCAAATGGTTCATGTCTCATCTTCGCTTCTGCCTCAGTTATGAGGATGAAGTCTTTCGTCTTGCAGTCTTCTTCTCTAATAATTGCTTCTTGTGATGAGTCTACTAATCTTCTTGTTAGATATCCAGACTCAGCAGTTCTTAGAGCTGTATCCGCCTTACCTTTACGCGCACCATGCGCAGAAATAAAGTATTCGATCGGACTAAACCCTTCAAGCAATGATGACTTAATTGGAAGTTCAATAATCTCTCAAGATGGAGAGGCTACAAGTCATTTCATTCATGCCATTTGTGTTAATTGTCATCGATTACCTCTAGCTTTAGAATCAATTAGATTGAAAATATCATTTCCTGAGCTATATCCATCTTTTACTAATCTTTCGATTTCTGCTTTTGCTTCACTCCAAATTGTAATAATCTGCTTATGCTTCTCTACGTCTGACAAGAATCATTTAAACCGGAATGTATGCACACTATTTACTTTATCACCTGCATTAGCAAGAATTTCTTCTTTCTGAGCTGGAACGATAAGATCAAATACATTAATTGTTACTGCTGATTTAGTTGCATAAAAGAATCATAGATCCTTCAAATCATCAGCTGTATGTACTGTTTTTTCTCTTCCATAAATATCATAAATTACATTCAATACTTCTTTTAGTCACTTCTTTCCGACTTTTTCGTTAATAAACCTTGCTTTTTCAGGTAGACAATGGTTAAAGATTGCTCTTCCCACTGTTGTTAAGATATGTTCATTTCCGACTTTCAAAAGAATTCTGTTTTTCACATCTAGATTTGATGAGTTGAATGAGTCCATTACTTCATCAAGACCTGCATATTTACCAACAACATCTTTCCATTCGTGATGTTTATTATAATGTTCGTTTATTTCTTTTAATGTATGTTTTTCATTCGGTCACGTTTCGTCCGTTAGATAGTATACTCACAGCACAAGGTCTTGTGAATGAGTAATTACCGGTTCTCAAGACGATGGTTTCAATACATTTTTGTCTGAAGCGATCAGCATTTCTGCTTCTTTTTGAGCTTCTTCCGAAAGTGGAAGATGTACCGCCATTTGATCCCCATCGAAGTCCGCATTAAACGCTGGAGTCACCAGTGGATGAATACGTATTGTCTTACCAGGCATCAATTTAATCTTAAATGCTTGGATCGATAACCTATGTAATGTTGGAGCACGATTCAAAAGAACATACTTCCCTTCAATTACTTCTTCTAAAATTCTCAACGCGATTGGATCTTGGTCCTTAATTAGCTTTTCGGCTTGTTTAGGTGTATGAGCAATCTTACGTTCAATTAGTTTCCCAATAATAAATGGAGTAAACATCTTTACCGCAAGGTAGAGAGGAAGACCACATTCATCTAGCTTAAGTCCAGGTCAAATGGTAATTACTGAACGTCATGAGTAATCCACACGCTTACCAAGAAGGTTCTTACGGAAAATTCATTCTTTCCCACTCAGCATATCAGTCAATGACTTGAATACTTTATTGCTTCATTTCGGTCCGCTTGTGTTTCATTTTTCTCATACAAGAAGGTTATTTACCGATTCTTGAAGAAGTCTAATTTCGTTCTTCTTCACTACATCAGGCATTCCTACCTGGATCATCTTCTTAAGTCTCAAGTTCCTCATGAGAACCCTTCTATAGAAGAGGTTTACATCAGATGAAGCAAACTTTCCTCATTCAAGTTGAACTACCGGTCTTAGATCAGGTGGAATCACTGGCAAGTGAGTCAGCACCATCCATTCAGGCTTCACTCACGAAATATATAAGTTAATAAGAAGTTTCAACTTCTTAAACATCTTTTTCTTTGTTTCTCCCTTAAGAGTCCCAAAGGTTGAAAGCAGGTCACTTATTTCTTCTTTAATATCAATATCTTTTAAGAGAGCCAATATAGCCTCTGATCCTGAAGAAAAAGTAAATGCTCCTTCATATTTATAAAATACATTTCTGTAATCACTTTCAAGAATTGTCGCTCACACGTCAAGATTTGAGAGAATAGACTTAATTCTGCTATATTCTTTTTCAAGGCTTCACTTATTCGTTTCATACACCTTAATCAAGTGTTCAGTTTGTACTTTAACTTCCTTCTCTTTCTTCCCTTTCAAATTCTCTTTTTGTGTCTTTCTTTCTTTGTCAAAGACCATATCTAACTCGTTTACCTTGTTATGATAGTCTTTATCTAGTTGAGCGATCACATTTTTCTTTTGCTCTTTGTTTACTGCAGTTACTACGTACTTAACGAAGTACAGAATCTTCTCAATTTCATTAATAGAAAGATTCAAAAGTAATCCAATTCTCGAAGGTGTTGCTTTAATATATCGAACATGAACAACTGGCGCTGCTAGTTCGATATGCCCCATACGTTCACGTCTTACTCTAGAAGTTGTCACTTCTACACCACAACGTTCACATACAATACCACGGTATCTTACTCACTTGTATTTACCACAACTACACTCGAAGTTCTTCATTGGTCAGAAAATCGCCTCACAGAAGAGTCACTTTTGCTTTGGTTTTCCTGTACGGTAATTAATTGTATCAGGAGATTCAACTGCTCATGATGACCAAGAGAGAATATCTTGAGGTGATGCCAGTAATACCTGTAATCAGTCAAATGTATTTTTCATCAAGATGCTAAGGTGAAGATAAAAAATTTATGTAATTAATATATGAATTGATTTGTTCAATATATTTTATTCGTCTATATCTCATGATTCTTTCATTTCAACAACGAGAGAATCCATCATAGCTTGTTTTTCATCTGTATCTTCTTTTCACTTCTTAGTATCAATTTTCACTTCTTCAAATGATTCCTCTCCTGTTATTCACTTCAATCCTAGAGTTGTTATCTTCTTAATTCTATCTTCGTGTATCTTTTCTATTACTTCTTCATGCAGTGGTAGAATATTTTGACCAAGTCCCTTAAATAAGAAGGTAACTAGATTAAATGATTCTGGTAATCATTTAATTGAGATCTTACCTCATTTTATAATTGCTTCATATGTCTTATTTCTTCAAGTTACATCATCAGACTTAATAGTCAGCATTTCTTGTAGTGTGTATACTGCAGAATATGCTTCAAGTGCCCAAACTTCCATTTCTCAGAATCTTTGTCATCAACTTCTCGCCTTTCATCATAGTGGTTGCTGAGTAATCAGTGAGTATGGTCCAACCGATCTAGCATGAATTTTATCTTCAACCATATGCACCAACTTAATGATGTTCATGTATCAAACTGTTACTTTATTTTGATATGGCTCACCATTTCTCCCATCGTAAATCTTCATCTTACCGTCAGCTGCGAAACCTGCTTTTACCATCATATCACTCAACTCTGGAAGTCAGAATTCAGAGAACAATGGTACCGCAAATTTCCTTCCTAATGACTTAGCAATCAAACCAAGCTGTGTTTCAAATGTCTGACCGATATTCATACGGGAAACTACTCATAGTGGATTAAGACATACGTCAATAATCTTCCCTGTTTCATCGTATGGCATGTCTTCTTCTGGAACTACAATCGCAATAATACCTTTATTACCATGTCTTCACGCTAATTTATCTCATACTTCAATCTTTCTTGTTGATGCTACATATACTTTTATCTTTCTTTTTACTCATGCATTTAAATTATCTCATTTCTTTGCATCAAGTACTACTACTTCAATTACTTTCCCTTCACTACCTGCAGGCATGTAAAGAGAACTATCTTTGAAGCTCTTTGATTTATCACCAAATATCGCTTGAATCAATTTTTCTTCTGGTGACAACTCACCTTCAGACTTAGGTGAGATCTTACCAACGAGAAGATCACCTCATTTTACACGAGAACCAATTCTAATAATACCTTCTTCGTCAAGATGCTTCAATTTACTTAAAGCAACTCATGGAATATCGTTTGTCGTTTCCTCAGGTCCAAGCTTTGTATCGGCTACCTCAATTTCATATTCATTAATATTGATTGATGTTAATTCATCATCTTTTACTAATCTTTGCGAAATTACTACCGCATCCTCATAGTTATATCATTCCCATGACATGAAGGCTACTCTTAGGTTCTTCCCAAGTGATATTTCTCCATCAACTACAGATGGTCCTTCAATCATCACATCTCATTTTTTCACTTTTTGACCAAGACTTACCTTTGGCCATTGGTGGATAACAGTTTTTTGATTTGATCTCTTAAAGTTAATCAAATCGTATTCTCTTGTTCACAACTTCTTATATTTTACTTTTACTCTCTTCCCATCAACATACACTACTTCTCAAGCTTCTTCTGCTTTCACAACCGCGTAGGTCATGTCTGCAATATCTCCTTCTAGACCAGTTCCTACTAGCGGTGGTTCTGGTTTGATAAGAGGTACTGCCTGACGTTGCATGTTCGTCCCCATTGAAGCACGTACCGCATCATCATGGTCCACAAATGGAATAATTGACGTATTTGGAGAGAAAATTTGAGATGGGTTTACATCTACGTGAGTCATATCATTCACATGGAAAATTTCCATTGTCATAAAATGTCTCCCAGGAACTCTCTTATTCAAGAAGTTACCGTGCTCATCAATTGGTGTAGAAATATCAGCAATAATATATTTCTCATCGTATTCTGGTGAAATATATTCAACAATATTTGACACAAATGGCCTTACTTTCATTAATCATCACTTCTTACCTAGTTTTTCTTCTATTAGAGCTGCTGCCTTTTCATCGATCATCGTGTCCACCTTTACCAACGTCTTTCTTCCGTCTTTTACATCTTCTTCAGTAATTCTATTTACTAATTGCTCTTTTTTAATTTCAACTTCCTTAATCAACTTCATCGCTGGCGTTTCAACGAATCCAAATTCATTGATCTTACTATATAATGATTGATATGTTACCAATCAAATATTTTGACCTTCAGGTGTTTCAATTGGACAAATACGTCCATAGTGAGATGGATGTACATCACGTACCTCGAATGTTGCAGTTTCTCTCTTCAATCATCCTGGCCCTAGAGCTGTAATTCTTCTCTTATGTTCGATTTCAGCTAATGGATTTACTTGGTCCAAGAACTGTGATAGTTGAGACGTTGCAAAGAAGCTCTTAATTGAATTGTCAATAATCTTAAAGTTAGCAAGACTTGTCAATTTAATTGGTTCTTCGAGATTCAATACAGATAGCTTACCTTTTACACTCTTTGTAAATTTTCTCATTACAGGTGTCAAATGCGCGTACAATGTTTCACCAAGTGACCTAATACGTCTATTTGCAAGGTGATCAATATCGTCATAGTAGTACCCTCTCTTATTATTAGCCAAACTTAGTAAGTATCTCATAGCTGCAATAAGATCTTCGCCGTCAAACAGCTGAGCACTTTCAGTCCCAATTTCTTTATTTACTCATAATTTTACATTTACTTTACGTCTAGCTACATACCCTAATTCCATTCTTTCAGGAGCAAGGAAGATAGACTTAATGTAGTCTAGAGCACTATCAGCATCAATAATTTCACCTGGTCTCATCTTGTTATAGATATAGACAGCTGCGTCTCCTGCATTAGTTACCGTGTCTTTTGCTAAGGTTGCTTCAATAAAGTCGAAGTCTTCTTCTTCAATTATATCAGCAAAAAGAGCTTTAATACTTTCGTCGGTTTCAAACCCAAATACTCTCAGAAGTGAAGTTACAAGAAATTTCCTAGAGTTATTAATTCTTACTACTACTCTTCCTGACTTCTCTGTGAAAATTTGAATCCAAGAACCATTTTCTGGAATTATCTTAAATGACTGAGTCAAATTTCTTTTGTCGTAAGAAAAGAAAATACCGTATGATCTTGTAATCTGAGAAATAATCACTCTTTCCACTCAGTTAATCACATATGATCCCCACTTTGTCATCAAAGGAAGAATTCATATATTCACCTGCTTATTGAAGAGTACTTTATTTGTCTCACTATCATGAAGTTTCAACTTCCCTGAAATAATACCTCAGTATGTTAGTTCCTTCTTTTTACACACATCAACTGATTCAAGAGAATCACCTACCTTTACATCTGAGATAGTAAGGTACAGTCTTTCTCCCGCCATATCGTGGATAGGATTAATATCTTCAAACAACTTTACAAGATGATTTTCGATAAAGGTTGCAAAACCATTCTTCTGAGTCATAAGAAGATCTGGAAAGTCAGCAAACTTTTTAGGTTTGGATAGAAAATCTCTTCAGTTTTTATGATCGAAAACATTAATATCTACTGTTTCACTTTTTTTGGTCATAATCTAGGCCTAAAGTAATAAAGAAATATACTATATTCTGCATAGGCTTCTTACTCGATTCTTACACTTATTTTTAGAAAACGAGAAAAAGCCCCTTATACATTGAGAGACTTACCTAGTCTGTTTAGAAATAAGTTTACTGCTTGTCATGACATTAATCCGTTTCTACTAAAGAATATTTTGGTACTCCATATTCATACATAGATAAATTCGCATAAGAATACTTCTTATACAAGCTTAATATCACTATTTCTTACTTCTAGCAACAGTTAATGAATGTCTTCATTTTTTTCTTCTTCTAGCTAGCACATTTTGACCTTGTTTTGTTCTCATTCTTTTGAGAAATCAGTGTTTTCTTGTTCTCTTTGTCCACTGATATTTTCTAATTCTGTTAAGTTTTCCTGGCATGGGAAGGACATTAAATATAAAAGAAAGGTACTCAAAAAATTATTTAATATAAGGCATCAAACCAAGCTCTCTCGATCTAATTATTGCCTTTCTAACTTTCTTTTGTTGGCTAACAGAAAGTCCTGTATATTTTCTTGGCTTTAGATTACCAAATCTTGTCGTAAACTGTCTTAGGAATTGATATGATTTCCAGTTAATCAATTCCAATTTCTCCTTATCGTTAAACGGGTTGATTTTTTTACCTCTTGTAAACATAGGGTAGTATAAAAAAATAAATGATACATTAATGTTACTCTCTTTTTACAGAAAGCTGTCAGCAATTATGCTGACTCTTCTTCTGATTGTTCTTCTTCAGCTTCTGGTTCTGGTTGCATATCTGCAAATCTTTTACTCAACTCAGACAGCTTAAAGAACTTCTCATTAGATTTCATGCTGAAAAGGTGTAGTTTTGCTAAACCTTTTATCAAACGTAACTCCATCTTTAGTTCATCTAGATTTTCTGTTTCTAGATTAACATGATACGAAACGTAGTAAGCTTGATCTTGTCCATTTAACGGATAAGCCAACTGCATGAGACCAATATCGTCAGTTTCAACGATTCCTGATCACAGAAGAGATACTACTGATTCATTTACTTTCTTAATTTCAGCCGACGATAAGTTAGCGTCAATTACCGTTACTAGTTCGTACGTACTCATAGAATAATAAATTAATAATAAAGTATATGGATCTCAAAAGAGAGGTGATAAAACGAGCCTACCACCCTACTTACTTATTCCCTTAATTAAATAGCTAATCTTATGTATCAGCTAACTGTTGTATCACCTAAAGTAGCCTTCACTTTCTTTGAGTCGTCAAAGATAGATACTTGCTCAAGCAATACAAATTCTGACAATTTCTTGTTAAGTTTTCCTGCAATAATGTTGTCAATAATATCAGCAGGCTTTCCACTTCCTTCTAGTTCTTCTTTAAATCATGCTATAAGTTCATCTTTTTCAGTTTGTGGAACATCATCAGCACTTAGATATGTTGGGTTCATAGCTGCAATTTGTAATGCAACTTGTTTTGCGTTTTCTTCATTTCCATCATAGTATACAACTGCAGCAACCTTATCACCAGGATGAGTGTACATGTATGCATTACCTGGCTTAGCAAATACGTCTGCAATTTGCATATTTTCTCCGATAGTTACGAAATTATCTTGAAGTACTTTATTAAGCGCATCCTTTTTTTCTTGTTCTAGACCTTCATAGTTGTCAACTTCACCATATGAAGCAACAATTTCTACAATTTCTTGAGCAAGATTTCTAAACGTATCGTTCTTAGCTACGAAGTCAGTCTCACATGCAAGTTTAAGTCACACATTAAGGTCCCCAATCTTCTTTACCACAACAATACCTTCATGAGTAGCTCTATCTGCATTCTTAGCAGCTTTTAGAGCACCTTTTTGTCTCAACCAGTCTTGAGCTCCGTCTAGATCATTACCAGACTCAAGGAGAGCGTCTTTACAGTCCTTTAAAGGAGCATGCGTCATAGCTCTAAGCTCTTTCAAAAGTTTCATATCTACTGACATACACAAAAAGTTATCTAATAAAAATATAGTATATTTTACCACTATTCTTCATCATATACTTCAAGCTCAAAAATGGTTACCATCCATCCTCACAATCCCGCAAAGATGGGCATAACAATTCTATCATCTTGAATTGTATACCTTCACTCCCGTGCTTGCTTACAAAAAATTATCCACACAATAATAAATGCAATAAAAATGAGAACAGGTATAATTCGAACATATGGGATGAAGATAAAAACTATACTTCAAATCATTGCTACGAAAAAACTCATTCGCCACCCCATTGATTGTTTTAAGTGAAACATCTCATAAACACTCACTTCTTCTTTTGCAAGAATTGCAACAATCCCTACAAAAAAATACATAAGAAGTGCCTTCTTTCTTTCAACACTACTAGGAACATAACGATCGTTTATAAGACCATCTAGTTCTCTGGATTCTTTCACCATACCGAGATAGTAAAATTACTAAAATCTTAATTTCTGGTAAGCGTACGCAATGTAAGCACGAAGTACTTTCTATGCGTTTTATGAAAGAAGATATTTTAATACGTAATCAATACTATCAAAGCTGTTTACATTACACATAACAACTTGTTGATCAATCCACTTATTAAAATCAGAAGATGCTAACACAACTGCATCTGACTTAAGTTTTTGAATTTCTAATACAAATTTCCCCATATATTGTCCATCAACGATGATAACGAGATCTGGCTTCTTTCTTAGATTTACCACTCCCTTATATACTTGTTCAACTTTTGCTAGCTCTCTTCTTTTCATTGATTGTTCTTTTTTAGTCAAACTATCAAATGAAGAGCTTCCAACAAAGTCTCTCAATGCCTTCAAACTCTTCACTCTCGAAAGAAGTGTATCAAAGTTTGTTAGAACACCTGATGGTACTTTATGGTTAAGATAATGAAATCAAACTTTTTCTGACAATGCTTCAAGCTCTTCTTTATAAAGAGTCTTTTCACAAATTACCAAAATCTCTTTTTTTGACTTCTTTGCATCAGATACTAAAGCCTTAGCACTTACTAGTTGTTCTTCAATAATTTCTGGGTTAAAAACCACTGTATTATTATAAACACCTAGCCAAGCATCACTTGTTTTAGGATTTGACTTATTCTTTGGCTGTCATACATAAACTTTAGCTTTAATGATATCTGTAGCGACTGTCATAGGCTTTATAAGCATAAAAATAAAAAAGCAATTTAGTGAGACGATGATCATAAAAAAATTTATATCATCAATACACTAGATTATTTAAGAGCAATTGTAGCTCCAACTTCTTCAAGCTTAGCCTTGATAGTTTCAGCTTCATCAACAGGAATCTTTTCTTTAATAGCAACTGGAGCACCAGCAACTAGATCCTTAGCTTCTTTTAGTCCTAGTCCAAGAATTTCTTTCACAGCCTTAATTACTGCAATCTTAGATTGTCCAACTTCAGCCAATTCAACTGTTACTGAATCATCTCCTCCTGCGTCGTCTCCTCCTCATCCTCATCCTCATCACATCATCACTGGAGCAGCAGCTGATACATCAAACTCTTCTTCTAGAGCTTTCACAAGTTGATTAAGCTCAACCGCTGAAAGACCTTTTACTAATTCCATAATTTTAGCAGCGTCTCCTGTTAATTCGATTGCAGGAGTTTCTGTTGTTGTTGTTTCGTCAGTCATTGTAATTAATAAGTAATATTATAAAGATTAATAAACATAAGATTTACTCTTCTGAAGCCTCCTCAGCTGATTCTTCTTCAGTAGACTCACTCGTTTCTGATGCAGCATCAGCTTCTTCTGCAGCAGAAGCATCAGTCGCCTCTGGTGTAGCAGATTCTTCTGCAGCCGGCTCCTCTATTTCTCATTCAGCACCATCCTTGTCTGCAATAGCTTTAATAGCTCTAGCAAGAGATGAAACTGGATGATTCAACATAAATAGGAACTTCCCAATCAATTCTTCCTTTGATGGAAGATCAGCGAGTTCTTGCACGAATGTGTTGTCTTTCCATTCAGCACCTTCATACCATCATCATACATACTCAATAGTGAATTCTTTTTTCTCTTTTTTCCATTTCTTAAGGTGCTTTTGCATCACTTTTAGTGGAGCATGTTCATCTCATTCGTTTTCACTTAACAAGAGCGCAACACTTCCATCCATTTGATCCAAAGTCAATCCTTCGAAATTTCCTTCGATTCACTTTAGTAGTACTCTTTTTTTAACCACTTGCAGAATTCACTCAGCATCTGCGAGATCCATCCTCATTTGGTTAATTTCATTCACTGGAATTCACTGATGCTTGATTACTACAACATTTTTTGCTTGTTGCATAACCCCCACATAGTTCTTTGCCAGTTTCTTTTTCCCATCTTTAAGCAAAGGCATTACATATGAATGTTAGAAATAAATTTTTTCCAAAAAAAAATCTTCTCTAGAGAAGCAGAAAAAATAATATAGATATTATTCAACGTTGCTTCCTCGGCAGGATTTAAACGCGCTTGCGTCACCTACTTTCTTTGGAATACAAAGATTATTACATAAGTTTCACTTAAATTCAAGCCTTTTTTCCTACGCTACTCATAATCAGAGAGCTAACAAAGCTAATCAATTTATTACCACATGAATAAGAAAAGTATATGCATAACTTTTTGTATTATAATACACTATTCACAATACCGTTGAAATAATAAAGATATTCCAAAATACTGCCCACTCAACATGAACAAAGGTAAAAAAGAATGTTACCAAAAGCACCCAGAACACTCACCACTTACTCATAAAAATGTCCGTTAAATAAGCTCTGAATACTAATTCTTCGACTAAAGGGCCCACCACTACAATCATGAGTATAGCCATTACCCATGCTACATTACTTGTTAGATCTAAATTCTTTAACATGCTTACCATTTCTTGTTCTCAAAACAATCCTGGCACCTGTACGTCATACATATCTAATCATGCATATAATAATCACATTCCCACAAAGTAGATAACGAGTGGTAAGATAACCCACTTAACTATTCACCATACTCCGTCCACTCTCCACCTGTCTGCAAAGTACTCATTTACATTAGCTCGTCCTTTTACTCATCAATAATAAAGAGCAAAAAATAGCAATCCTAAAGAAAGAAGCGATTGAAGGGCAAAAAGTGAATACATTTCTGGTCACACCCCTTCTGGTTGCCATCATAGGTAGTATCACACAAGATATCACATTCAGATCATTCCTGCAAAAACTATCACAATTCCAATTAGAAAGAACAATAGACTTTTTCACTTTTTCTTTATTTCAATCATTTTTCTTTCACACCTAAAATGAGGAGGTAGCCCTCCTTTTATCTTTTTCGTTTTTTACTCAATAATTACTTTATTATCTTGAACTGCCTTTACGGTAATCGTTGTTCATGCTTCGATTGTTTGATCTTGCAGGTTCCAATATACTCCCTGATCTCTAATAACTTTTCTTTCATGAATTTCTTGTACTTCGAAAGTCTTTCCTGCGAAAGTGTCTCAACTCATTGGACCAGGTCAATCCACTCATGACACACGAGGAACCACCAAGAATCTAGTTATCATAATTGCTATTACCGACGCAATTAGAAATACTACTCATGAGTACTGCCGATTCTCCATAGTCAGGCCAAGAAAATAGCTAATTAACGCTGTTGCTATAGCCGCTATTCAAAGCGCAAGAAAGTCAAAAGACATTATAAACATCTCTAAAACGAGCAGAACTACTCAAAGCACTAACCAATACATCCAGAAATCCATTATATATCGAGAAATAAAGAGTACTATACTTGTACACATCGTCCTTTGTATATCAATTCAGGATGTTTATATTGCTTTATTTACTCAATTCATCTTAACTCAGCTACAATTGACTGTAATGCTGCTATATACTCTGGTGGGATAAATCGACGCTCTTGTATACGGCTTATATTTGTCTCCATTGTTTGAGCTAGTGTAGATGTTGAACTAGAATCAATCCTTACTCCTCACAAGCTTGAAGATCAAAGAGGAGAAACTAATATTCATAAGTTTTTTCTTCATTGCGCTCACGCCTCCTCGTCTTCATTTTCGTGCGAAACGCGGATCTGATCTACAAATACTTTCAGTTTACCGTAACTTGCAAAGGACCTAATTAAATCTAACTCTGCTCATCAAATAACGTTTTTTTCTTGCAACTCTTCATCTACTTTTTCTACTTCTTCATCAATTTCTATTGTGCTCTTGAGATCAAACATATTAGGAAGCTCTTCTTGGTTACTTTTTACTTTAGTCACCTCGGCATTTTCTTCTTCCTTGTTAATAATCTCCTCCTTTCACAAAGCTTTTTCCTGTTGTCTTGCGGCCATATCCCCTAGAAATGAGCTACTGCTCTCATCTGAGTCTCATACAAATTGATTGGGCTCATCTAGCTCCTGATTGTACTTATATAGACTATCAGCAAAAGATGCTCCATCTGTATTTGCATCTAGATTGGCTAGGATTTTTTCGATTTCTTTTGAATCTTTCTCACCATCTGCTCCAAGCTGATAGGCAATTGTTAGCTCACTATTTTTTAGTGAGTCAGCTACAACAACAGCTTCCTCTTCTTCTAGAACGGCTCCTGCCTTTAATGCAATTACTTCTATTACTCCATTGATAGATGCCATTTGTTGAGTTTTAAGCTCGGTGACAACACGTTTATCTTCAATTATTTTACGAATAATAAGATTATCACCACTATTCTGCACTACTTGCTTCCCGTCTTTTTCTACAATAGTCATATCGATGGTCTCTGACTTAGCATCTGAGACTACTTCAAATTCCTCTGTTTTTACAATAAGTTCAAATTTTTTCTTAGCCACCTTAGACTTGATTTCTTCGTCTTTTTGTTCCTCTTCTTCTGGAGCTATCTCTTGCTTTTTTTCCAGAGATCTAACTTCTAAAAAGGTTCATGAAATCATATTAATTACATACGCTTCACCTTCTTTTTCAAGATTAAATTCTGCAGGTCATAGTATCTTCGCTTCAACGTCTCCTTGCAAGGTAAACACTAACTCAGCCCCATCTAATAAAAGCACTTTATCGTACAGATACAAGTTGGCAGACTCAGATATTATCCCATCGTTTGAGATACGAACATCTCCCTTTACTGCTATAATTTCCCCTACTTCGCTTGCAAGACTTAAAGAGCTTTCCTCATCAATTTGTAATGCCACATAAGCATCGTTTGATTCCCGTTTAGCGATATCACTAAAATAACTAAGGAAATAAATTCATCAAGCAAGAAAAGCAAAAGAAAAAGCAAAAGAGACAGGTCTTACCCAAGACGCTGCTTTTTTCACAAAGAGATTATGTCATTTTTTAGCTTCAAAGGATCTGAAAATTAGTTCTTTCTGAGTAGAACTTAATTCTTTTTCTTTGATACTACCAAAATAATCTTGTATCTTCATAAGACGAAAACTAGGTGATTAAGCTGAATTATCTGTGTTCAAACATTATTACGATTTAAGTCAAGTTTTGTGACAACAAAATACATTTTTTTTCAAAAAAGAAACCGCTCCTTAGGGAAGGTAGCGGTCAAATTGAGTCAGTCTAATTAGTTGGGAATCGAACCCAATCTTAAAGACTGGGCCCGACTAGGCCAACAACTCGATTAGATGTTAGTCACAAATCATTTTTTTTCAAGAGATTTTGTTGTTTGAGAGTTATACACCTCTAGTGCTTTTTTCAGACACAGACATGCTTCTTGCAAAGTTTTCTCATTTTTTACATATGCAACTCTGACTCGTTTTTTTCATGTATCGGGGTTAGTAAAGAACCCAACTCAAGGAGCTAACATCACTGTAGATCACTCATACTCAAAATCTGTTAATAGTCGTTTACTAAAAACAAACGCATCATCTACCGGCAACTTCAAAAACAAATAAATTGCTCCTGCAGGCACTTGATACTCTATCCCTGGAATATCTTGTAAGCCTTTTAGTAAACAATCTCTCCTCTTCTTCCAAATTTCTAACAAAGACTCATAGTATTCCTGCGGTGCTGATAAGGCTGTTATTGCAGCTTGGGATTCTAACATTGGTAGTGAAAGTCTTCTTTTACAGTACTTCTTTGCCGCTCACAGTACCTCCTTATTTCTTGATATAAACATTCCTATACGAGCACCACACAGGTTATATCTTTTAGATACTGAATCTATTACAATTACATGCTCATCAGTTCCCGGGATTTGCAATATTGATGTGAACTGACTGTCATATGAAAAAATATTATATACCTCATCGACTACAAGAAACAGATTATGCTTTTTACACACATCTAGTAACTCTCTTAACTCCTTTTCTGTAGCAATATACCCTGTAGGGTTTGATGGAGAACATAATAGAATTGCTTTCGTTTTTTCCGTTATTTTTTTCTCAATGTCTTGACTATTTGGCAATGAAAAACCACTCTCTTGCTTACACTCGACTCATACAAAACTTACTTTTTGCGTATGTGCTGACGTCAGATAATTTGCATAAAATGGTTCAAATACGATAATTTTATCATCCGTATCGCATACGATATTTAATGCAATATCGATAGCCTCGGATGCTCAAATTGTCATTATTATCGAATCAATTGAGAGATCTATATTCATAATATTCTTATAGAAACCGCTCACTGCTTTCCTGAGCTCCTCAGTTCATATTGCTGGTCAATATGGGATATATCCCTTTTCTGGTAAAGATTCACGTAAACGAGAAAAGACCTGATCGTATGTTGATACGTCAGGCTGTCAGATATTCAAATGATAGATATTTTTTCCACTTTTCTTTGCTACATCAGCAAAAGGCAGAAGGACTCTTGTAGCCGACACAGGAATGTCTTTTGCTCTTTGAGATATACTTATCATAACTACACTTATTTTTTTGACTAAATTACACCTCAATAATCTCAATTTCCTCTTCAAATTTCTTTTCTTCATATGCTTTACTTACCAATGCTTTTGATGGTCATACGATAACTAATATAACTCATACTAACTTGAGAATATCAGCTAAATACACATGAACCTCAGGATTATCAAGAAAATATACCTCTGCGATCCAAATGATAGCTATTCACAGCATCATAAGAGACCATCTGTTATCCGGCAAACAAAGATACGTGAAAACCGATATTCAAATGAGGTACATTCCTAATATCAATGCTAAGATCAAAAAACTTACATTATATTGAACAAAATTTTGTCCTGCAACAATACTTCATTGCATATATAGCCATACCACATATCAGATGAGACCAACTCAAATAACTGCAATGAAAAATTTTATTATTCCTTCTTTAAGTGATAACTGTCACATATTTTTTGATACGAATAAGTAAAAATTAGCCAATGAGCGGATTTGAACCGCCGACCCCTTCCTTACCATGGAAGTGCTCTACCTGCTGAGCTACATTGGCACAAAGAGGGATCTACATCCTCTCAGGTGCGTCTATTCATAACAATGATAATCCATTCTTCAAGACTTGCTTTATAGCATACACTAAAGTAAGACGGTCTTTGGTTAGTTCTGGATCTTCTTCAACAATAAATTTGGTACTTTGATAATAAGCATTAAAGTCTCTTGCTAGCTCTAACACATACCTAGCAATAAGACTTGGTTTATATTCTTGCGATGCTTTTAGAACGATATCTGAAAATTCACTTAAACGAAGAGCTAATAATCTTTCTTCATCTAGTGTCAGTTTCGCTAACTTTGATTCCTTATTTCATTCCTCAACCCCAGCTTTCCTTAGTACGCTACATGCCCTAGCAAATGAATATTGTAAGTATGGTCAAGTCTCTCCATCAAATGAAATTGAATTATTGACATCAATTCTAATTTTCTTGTACGTGTCTTGAAGCAGCATACTAAATTTAAGGGCAGCAAATGCTATTTGATGAGCCAATTCATCCTTATTCTCAATGTCTCTTTCTGCGATAAGCGCCTTAGCTTTTTCAATAGCCTCCTTGCGCCGTACATGGTATGGTATAATGGTTCATTTTCTTGATGACATTTTCCCATCTGGAAGCTCTACCAATTCATACCCTACATGATGCAATTTAGATGTGTTATATCCTACTTTATCTAGTGTTTTGAATAACTGATTGAAATGATGATTTTGCTCCGTTGCAACAACATACAAGGAGGTGTCAAAGTCATACTCTGATTCTTTTAAGTACGCAAGAGCTATATCCTTAGTTGAATAGAGTGACGTTCAATTTGATTTAAGAAGAAGAAATATACCAAGATCTTCTTTTTCTAAATCTGAAATTATTGCCCCTTCACTCATTCTAATATCTGGAATACTCTCATCTTGTTCGTATTTCTTAACTAATTCAATACCTGGTTGCTCTACTTCACTCTCTCGATAGAATCTTTCGATGGAACATCATAGTTCGGAGAAACTATTTACCAGTCACTGAATACTGATCTCACGAGTCTTTTTCCATAAATCGTTGAGTGTTTTATCACCGTCTTCTAAAAGTTTTTGTGTATCATGTACTTCTTGCTTAAATGTTTCTGGATCTTCATCAATTTTTCTCGTAGAGGCTTGATATAATTCACCTGACCAAATTCAGAAATCCCTTGGATCAGTTGGAAATGTTTGATCAGTAAATTTCGTGAAGTACCGTAGCCGTTTCGCAACATGAGCTCCAATGTCTCATCAGTATGCCGTTCTAATTACTTTATTTCATGCGTACTCTGTTATTGTACAAAGTGTCTCACTCACTAACGCATTTCTTAGATGCCCAACATGCAACATTTTGTGTGTGTTTGGAGACCATCACTCAATAAGAAGTGTTTTTCAGGTTGTATCTCACCTCCCATAATTATCTCATTTTTCAATAATATTCGACACTACTGACCTTAGCACGAATTCGTTATTCAAACTAAAATTAATATACGGCCCTGTTACTTTCACCTCTGAGATGTAGTCATTTGGCAACAATGATGAAGCAATATCCTGCGCTATTTGTATCGGTGATTTTTTTAGCTCTTTCGCAAATTGAAAACAAGGCAAGGCAAAATCTCCTAACTCACGATCTTGAGGTATTTCAATTAGGTCCTTAGGTATTTCAATTTCTTTATATTGGCTTAATAGATCTGCTACTACTTTTTTAAACATAATTTATCTTTTATAAAATCAAAGGTTATGCAATAGTTCTGGAAATGCTGGTTGAAGAAAATGTCATCTGCTCTGAAATTCTTCGAATACCACACCTGGAAGTAATGTCGTTAATTTCACTGATTGCTTGTAGTTAACTATATCATCATCCTTTGAATGATACAAGTATATCTCTGATACTTTAGTTGATATTACACTTAGCTTTTGCTGATTAGGTAAGAACCCTCCATACTTTCAAGGAGAGCCTTTCTCTTCTTCTAGTAATGGAGCAACGAGATGGACCTGTTTCACTGACGCTGAAATATCTTCTTCAGATAGGTACTTAAGTAGAAATGTCCCTCACAAAGATCGCCCTACTAGCGATATACTCTCTCATACATGCTGCAGATATCTTTCAAACCGAATCTTTCGCGCTGTGTATTCTGCATTCATTGCACAAGGCATGTTAGGCTGAACTACCTGAACCATCCCGTCGACTGATTTTGCTAATCGAGACTTCCATGTTTTGGGTGGCTTCATAAGATCTCGATCGTTATTTTTTAGAAAAGTATGATAGTCTTCCTGACTTTCAAATACTTCTCATCATCATATAATCCAAAGCTGTTCAATCATCTTACTTAAGTTGTTAATATCAAACTAAATCTATTGAATTAGAGTCTAAAGTCGATTGATTTTTCCTCTTATTCTGATACAAAAAAAACATGATACAAACACGAAGACGTAATATACTTCTCTTATGAATTGTACTTGTTAGCCTTATCCTCCTCTTTACTCTTATTGAAGACTCTTTAGAGACGATTTGAGAACGTAATCGACCAGAAACACATGATTGAGACTTTTTTATAGATAAAAAAACCTTTGATCAGTACCTTTCATTAGAGTCGCCACATGAAGAAATTAGGATGAAGGTTATAAGTCATCTTATATGAGATTGATTCAATTGATTCAACCTTAAGCCTTACTCTCAATGATGAGGCCTAAACTTTTTGGATTCCATTGATACCAATGACCTAGTTGTTTCTGATATAGATCAGGATGACGTCTTAGATACGAAAATTTCATC
>JAHDCT010000108.1 GCA_020629735.1 bacterium
AAGGCCTAAAATCTTCTACCTGAGAGTATCTCGTAAGATTATTGCTATGAAGCCAATCTAATACATCAGAAAAGTTATGACTAGAAGCAAGAACCAAACCAAAGAGTCCAAGAAAGAAAGTCGTGAAATATGCGACAATAAAGTTCTTTTTCATCATGGAAGACAGAGAGAGTAAAAATATACATATATCATAGCGTGTGAGCTTATGAATATGTTAACTAATAAAAGTATAATCTAAAAAATACTAATATGGCACAGCAGATGTTCGACGATCTTTACATCTTATTAAATAAGATCACTAAAAAACGGAAACATAAAAGAAAAAAAGTAAGAAAATCACTTTGTAATCAGCCATATTCTAACTACAATAATCGCTATTGAGTAAAATAAATCGAATGATAATAAATGTTTCTTATAGAGTAAATTTTTATAGATCTACAACCAATGGAAGATAAAATTGTGCTAAGAGGAGTATCAACGAATAACCTTAAAAATATCGATATAGATCTTCCAAAGAATAAGATAATTACGATGACGTGAGTCTCTGGATCTGGGAAGTCATCACTTGCTTTTCATACGATATATAAGGAAGGTCAATTTCGTTACATAGAATCTTTAAGTGCCTATCTCAGGCAGTTTTTCAACTTATGATCAAGGCCTGAATTAGAATATTCATCGTGACTAAGTCCAGCGGTAAGTATCGAACAAAATAAACGTATGGGAAATAGTAGGTCAACGATGTGAACGTTAACAGAATTAGACGATTACATGAGATTACTTCTTTCTAAGTTATGAGATATTTACTGTTATACCTGTTGAGATCCACTTAGACCCAAAACTACAGACCAAATTGTTGATGATATTCTTCAAAAATTTGATGGACAAAAAGTATACTTACTCCAAGATTTTGGTGTATTCGCTGAGCAACAACCATTACAGAAATTTATAAGAAAAAATAGAAAACAAGTTGATAACGGAGGAGGGTGTACGAGAGTAGTGATTGAAACACAAGTAAAAATAGAAGAAGATGGGACGATGACCTCATGAGATGCGATAGAGTATTTCTACTTAGAAGAACCACATATCCCGGAGGAAATGTTTCCAGTTCATGTTCATGGAGTTTTTGATCGTATTACAGTAGGTAAATCGATTTATAGAAGATTGAAAGATGATGTGATAAAAATGCTCGGGAGAACAGAGAAATTTTGAGTTAAACCAATTCTTCATGATGAAAGTGTGGTAGAAAGGAAGGGAGATACATGAAATGTTAATTTTGAAAAAGAAGAAACAGTAAAGAAAAAATTACACTTTTTACTGCTTCATGGATACGGAGGACTAGAGAAGAACCGAATAAAATGGATGGCTCAGCAGTTGGAAGATATGTGACATTCAGTAGAAGTTCCTGTATTGGGAGACCCGTATACGATAGACTTTGATGCACAAGTACAGAAAGTAATTGACCATGCTCAGTGGAATAAAAATACGGTAATAATTTGACATAGTCTCTGATCAGCAGTAGGGATGAAAGCCTTAGAAAAAGTAGGGAAAGAGATTTTTTGATTTATATCAGTCGCCGGTGTCTATGACTGGAAACTGTCAAAAGCAAAACTCACAAGTGAAAACTTTGTAGCATGGAAAGATCATGCTGAGGGATATGGGCCACTAACATGGGCTGAGGAAAAAATTAGAGATCTTGTACAGTTTGCAAAAGTGGTAGTGCATAAAAATGATCCTAATGTTCCAAATCGTCATCAGAAAAGCATAGCAAAAATGTTTTGAGTTGAACCTCAGTTCTTGCGTCCAGAAAGAAAACATTTTACTTGAGATACAGAGCACAGCTTGCTTTCAACAATAGAGCAGTATATTGAGGAGTCACATGTAAAAATACCTACTAATCAAGACGTGGTAGATGAGACAATGCGATACACAGACAAGTACTACTGTGCAAAAGATAGCATTAAGTATCCTGAATTAACTCCAGCTCATTTTTCATCAAACAGACAGGAAGGAGCATGTGAAAAGTGTCATGGGCTTTGAGAAATACTTCAAGTAGATTTCGAGAAGGTACTTGATCCATATGCGAAATATCTTAAAGCATTATTGCCTTGGCGTGATAGTAATTTAGGGCAAGCAATTCTTAAGAAGTTAGCTCAAGTATATAAAGTAGATACAGAGCTACGTTGGTGAGATTTACCAGACTGGTTTAGGGAAGTAGTATTAAATTGAGATCAAGAGCAGTATAGACTAAGTATATGAGGAGGGAAGTTTATGACCATGACTTATAATTGAGTAGAGGATGTACTTATCTCTCAATATCAAAAATGAGTCCTGACTGTAGATTTTCAAGCTATGCTTGATATGATGCCATGTCCAGTATGTTTAGGGGCTAAACTAAGAAAAGAAGCTTTAGCAGTTCGCCTCGTATTACCATTTGATGCTCCTAATGACTGATTAGTAAACATAGCAGACGTGCCAGAGGCATACAATATCCATGATTTACAATCTATGCCGATAGAAGAACTTGTCGTAGTTATGGAGAAATTCATGAAAACAAATAAGAAGGATCCTGAGTTAGTAAAAAGAATTGTAACACCGCTGTTAGACAGAGCGAGTACAATAAATGAACTATGACTTTGATATCTGAGCACATTCAGAAAAATAGATACTCTATCTGGAGGAGAAATACAACGTCTAAGATTGGCTAAACAACTTTGAAATAAGCTAACGTGAATAATTTATGTTCTTGATGAACCAACTATTTGACTCAATGAGAAAGAAATTAAAAAGGTAATTAAAGCAATTAAATGACTTAACGAGATGGGGAACACAATAATCGTCGTTGAGCACAATGAAGACTTTATTAAAAGCTCTGACTGGATTGTAGAAATTTGACCATGAGCAGGGGACTTTGGTGGACATGTTGTGTTTAATGGAACTTACAAAGATTTCTTGAAAACTGACACCTTAACCGCTCAATATATTACGGGAAAGAAAAAAGTAACAGCTGAATTTGATCATACCCCAAGTAGAGCGGTAGTAAGCATTAAAAAAGCAAAAAAACATAATCTAAAATCGATTGATGTAGATATAAATTTGTGAAGTTTTACAATTATTACCGGACCTTCTTGAGCTGGGAAAACAACGTTAATGTACCATACCTTGTATTCTTTTCTCGATCAAAAACAAAAGCGAGTGCAAAGTCAGATAAGACTTCAGTTACTCAAAGAAGGGTTAAGTCGGCAGGATATTGTACAAGCTCCAGTGATGCAACGTAAAAAATATGAGCACCTTGAAAAGATAGCGCTTGAGAGATTCTATGAACATATATGAGTTGAGACAATTAAGTGATGGGAAGAGATCGATAATGTGTTGTATGTAGATCAAAGTTCAATTTGAAAAACTCCACGTAGTTGTCCATCAACTTTTGTTTGAGTATTTGACGATATTAGAAAGATGTTTGCATGAGTTACAGAAGCAAAAATGCTTTGATTCAATGCGGGGCATTTTTCATTTAATTCAAGTAAGTGAGCTTGTCCAGAATGTAAATGATATGGATATAAAAAAGTTGAATTGCAATTCCTCCCTGATGCATATGTACCTTGTGATCTGTGTAAGGGGAGAAGATATAAGCCAGAGATACTAGATATTCGTTGGCACGATTTAAGTATTTCACAGGTATTATGAATGTATATCAAAGATGCTTACGAGTTCTTTGAAGAAATTCAATTTATCCAGGAGAAACTTCAGTTGCTGATGGATATAGGTTTAGGATATTTAAAGATGGGACAACCTGCGCATACACTTTCATGAGGTGAGTCACAGAGGTTAAAACTTGTAAAACATTTGCTCAAGCAGTATAGAGGTCACACTGTTTATTTCTTAGATGAACCTACGGTTGGACTACATCCATCAGACATAGAAAGATTGATG
>JAHDCT010000109.1 GCA_020629735.1 bacterium
TTAAGAACTGAGCCTCTGAAATAAATTTCACAATTTTCTCTATCATACTTCTTTTAAAATTAAAGTTTTTCTCGCTTGAGGAAAACTATATGCAAAAACCCTCCAAGATCAATGGAGGGTTTTGCGATTTTGTGTCCGTGAAATAACTATACATCAAGCTCTTTTACGTCTTTTGCATGAGTTAGAATAAAGTGTCTTCTTGAAAGCACATCTGACCCCATAAGAATTCTAAACAACTTATCTGCTTCTTCTGCGTCTTCTACATTTACTTTCATCATTTTACGAGTTAGTGGATCCATGGTTGTATCTCGTAGTTGTTCTGGGTTCATTTCCCCAAGACCCTTATATCTTTGTACAGATGTCTTTTCTGGATCGAATCAATGTTTTGTCATTGCTTCGTCAATTTCTAGCTGATCGTCAGGTGGATAGATATATTGTTCTCTTTTCCCTTGCTTAAATTTATATAGTGGTGGCACCGCAATAAACAGATGTTCTTGTTCAATAAGCGGTCTCATATAACGGAAGAAGAATGTGAGTAGCAATGTTCTAATATGAGCTCCATCCACATCAGCATCCGTCATAATTACAATTCTTTCATATCTAATTTTTTCTTCTTCATAACTCTCTTTCATTCAAGCACCAATTGCCATAATCAGTGATTTCACTTCATTATTTGCAAGTATTTTCCCTAAAGCTGCTTGCTCAGTATTTAGCACCTTACCTCTCAATGGAAGAATAGCTTGGAACTTACTATCACGAGCTTGCTTAGCACTCCCTCACGCAGAATTACCCTCCACAATATACAGTTCAGTACCTTCCGCCTTCTTTGTACTACAATCAGACAGTTTTCCTGGAAGTACTCCTCATAAAAGAGCTGACTTTCTCATCACTGTTTGTCTTGCTAACTTCGCTGCGATTCTAGCCTTAGCACTTAGTTTCACCTTTTCAATAATAGTGTTAATTATTTCTTCGTTTTCTTTGAAATGTTCTTGGAGAAACTTAAGGACGATTTTTTCTACTTCTTTTCTCACATATCCATTTCACAATCTTCACTTTGTTTGCCCTTCAAACTGTGGTTCAGGGATTTTAACGGTTACAATAGAATACAATCCATCAGTAATATCTGAAATCGTGAATTCACCAATCTTTTTATCAATTTCTCCTTTATCCTTCGCTACGTTGTTTACTGCAGTTAGTACCGCATCTTTAAATCAAAGTACGTGCGTACCTCCATCTTTTGTTGTAATATTATTTGCAAAAGAGAGAAGATTGTCATTTGTCGAGTCAACGAATTGAAATGCTATTTCAACTTGCACTTCTTCACCTTCAGCTTCATGATAGAAAATCGGAGAAAGCACTTTTTGTCCTCCAACAAGATTCTTCAACCGTGTCTTAATACCTCATTCAAAGTAGAATCTTTCCTCTTTCCCTGTTGATGTTCTCTTGTCAAGAATAGTGAAGGTCACTCCAGGAGTTAAGTAAGCAGCATGCTTCATTCTCGTACTCAATGTGTGGTATGAGAATTCCAGTGTATCAAAGATTGTATCATCTGGCGTAAAGCTGATAATCGTTCCTTGTTTGTCAGTCTCTCCGATAACTGATATGTCAGATACAGGAATTCATCTCTTGTATTCTTGCATATGAATCTTTCCATCCTTGTGCACTTCAGCGCGCATCTTTGATGAAAGAGCATTTACTACCGATGATCATACACCATGTAATCATCAAGATACTTTATACGCACCTTTTTCAAACTTACCTCAAGCATGCAACACGGTTAGAATAGTTTCAAGTGCTGATTTACCTGTTTTCTGATGTACATCTACAGGAATTCAACGCCCATCATCCATCACGGTAATTTTCGATCCTTTTTCAATGATCAAGGTAATATTTTTACAATGACCTGCTAAGGCTTCATCAACTGCATTATCTACAATTTCATATACCATATGATGTAATCATCTTGCGTCAGTTGACCCAATATACATTCATGGTCTATGCCTAACTGGCTCTAGTCATTCAAGAACTTTAATCTGTGATGCATCATAACTCTGAGACATGTAATAATTCGAGATTATATGATAAAGTTAATTTATACACTTCTGATAGCGTTATTCATATTGATTTTTCTTGTTCTACTATCCCGCCTTACCTTGTGAGTACACAGGGCTAAATATCCTATTAGAACAAATCGAAAAACGCCTTGGTCTACTATGTATATATTCATAAACATTGCTAGTACAAGATTACAACAGGATTTGATATTGACATAATAATTTATATATATCATACTATATTAGTTACTCTTGGCGAAACAGGTTTTATTCATACGCACTGCAATGAATACGAGACCACTGTTATGAGCTCATAAGGTAGACTACCCTCTTACTCCTCTTTGAAAATTCGACGTTAACACAGAAGAGAAACCTTATCATTACTTTTGAAAAGTTTACTCATCAGCTACAGATAAAAGAACCCACCCTCTTACTCGTCTCAAACAAATTCTTCTCCTTTCTCAAGACTACTCAGAGTCAACCGAAACTTCAGATATCAAAGAGCTAACTCTTCGCATTCTCTACCGATTAATAGACCAAACTAAAAATGGAGAATATAGCATCATTCTTCATCTGCAACCCTCGGAAAATTTCCCAGATCACATTCTAAGAAATATCAGCTACAGTATTCATAATATGAACTCATCAAATTGATCTACTCAAATTGGAGCTGCTATTGATATATGCCTATGAAAAGATTGGGATTTAGGCTCATGAGCCAATAAAAATGAATGAATTTACCTAAGACTTATAGATTATTTTTGAGAATGAGATGAAGATCGTAAGTCTCTTGAAATTTTTTGAACTGTAGATGAAGTCCTTGGAAAAAAAATAAAAGGTCTGCATCACATTCAACCATACCTTGTTGAACATAAAAACGTATATTACACCGTACTCGATATTATGGAATCTCTAAGATGGTCTGAACAACGTATTAATACTGAATATTTACGTCTTTCTTGAACACTAGAGATCAAACTCTATTCATTTATTAAAAACCTAGACGATAGTCGATTTAAGAATCCTGAGCACAAGAGAAACCTCTTAAAACTCATTTGTGACCCAGACTCAGCATCTGAGAGCATATGATACACCAATAAAAGAGTTACTAGAGCTAGCATCATCGGATGAGAAGAAAGTCAAAATACTAATCTTTGGATGCATCGACAAAAAAGCATTTACCTTCTTATGGAACAACTTATTGCATATATGCAGCTTCCTCTCTGAAGAGCTCACGAATTACGTAAGAAAATGCGATCAATCTGCAATAAAGTTGCTTGAAATTATAAACGCAGAAAAGCCGAAATGTTAGACGATAAACAAGAAGCATTTCTTACCTGACATACTATATCTGACCTTATGTGATCTGCTGATTTATTTCATGTGAATGACCATGAATATATTGCTGCTTGCAAAACAACTCTGTATGATCTTATGAGTAAGCCTCCAAAATTTTCAACAAATGATAGCATGGCTTGATTTCTCAAAACATATCATCAAGAAAAGCCTCTTTTTCAAGCAATGTTAGCGCTTGCAGAATCTAAATGAGTTTCTCTTGCTCCTTGGAATGGACGAGAAAAATATGAATTACAAAATCGAGTTAAAGATCAAAAGTTTACTCATTGGTCTCACAAAGAACATTTTGATAGCTGTAGAATTCATTGGTTATGGCAATTTATCAAAGATGAAGGATATGAAAATTTTTGAGTTTTCCTTAAAAATTATGAAAAGTATAGATTCAAAGAAGGTGATAACAAAATTAAAAGCTATAAATACTGGATGGTGTTTCATCACCTTTGATATT
>JAHDCT010000110.1 GCA_020629735.1 bacterium
TTCTTATTGTACGAGGCTGTATTGGTATATGTAGAGTTTTCATTTTCTCACTGTTGAACAAGAGCCATTTTCGGAACTTCTCACAATAACTTTTTATACTGAGATATGAAAGTCTTCTTCTCATCATAATTTCTCGCGTACGAGAGTGGATCTCGCGTGTCTGACCATCGAATATCATTTGCATAAACAACATTTTCATCGTTTGGCTTATACATTGAAATGATTGGTCTCTTTGTTGCTGAACATATTCTTCTGTATAACGATCTTTCATTCCTTCGAGCAAGCCTTCTTCTCTGTCTTTCTTCTGGACATAAAGTTGGTCTTGGAATTTCGAACCTTTCGCCGTCAAAGATAGGAGATATTGCTCAATAAAATTCCAGATCAGATGCAAAAATTGGAAATCTTGTTCAAGAAACTGCACACTTTCTCCGCTCTATAATTTCGTCTCCGTACTTTTTTGAAAGATATTCATATACGTTTTCGGAAGTATATTTCATTGACTTATTTTTATAAAGTAGAACTACTATACACTCAAAATCATTTTTAGCAATATTTTTTCAAAAATGCTGTGATGATTTTATCACAACAATTGACTCAACAACTCTCATCAGTAGTATTATAGAGACTTTAATTTTTAAAGATGTTCATTCCTCATCTTTACCTGTAACCCAACTGACCAATGCTTAAAGAAATATCACATATTTTTGAACTCCTATGATACACTTCACAAGATGCTGAAGTACGAATTTGACTATATCAATTATGAATGCAACCCGCTTCTACTGTCGCATCAAAATTAAAACGTGAAAGAACTTGAACGTATAAGCTTCTTCGCACAATGGCACATGATTGACTTGTTTTTCAGACTGAGAAGAAGTGAGTTAAGCATTTTCGAATTAAGGACCCTCTTGTTCTCTTCACGCATATTGAGCGTAAAATAGAAACACTCAAACAAGCACAAAATCATGCTGATTCTGTTTCACAACGACTACTCCAATTTGAGTCTCAACGTTATCCCCACCTTCCTAAAATATCTTTATTTGACTGAGTAGACTGAATCCGCTCACTCTATGCAGACATGTATGAAACAACCATAAAAAACAAATACCTTGTTATTAAGTTCTTTGCTTCAAATACCTTTGAGTCACAAACCAGTGTGCACACAACACTGCAAGACTACGCTACTGACACGTTCAAAAAACTTACTCAGAAGAATGTCACCATAGAAACTTTTCTAGGGAACTGAATTCTAATTATGGAACATATTACTAAAACAACCAATATAGAAAACCTTTCAGACCTACCTGCTGGAAATTCTTCTATCAATATTTTCGTTATCTGAAAAACACTCTACCTTATTATCTTCAAAGACATCCCCTTCTGAATCAAAATAGACTCCGAAGACGTAGCAAATACTATGCACTTTCTTTTTGAAAAACTTAGTCTTGAATAACTACCTAAGCTGTAATTCGTTGTTTTTTTGCTCTAGTTCTTTTGCCGACATTACAGCAAGCCTTTTTTTATACCTTTCATATGGATGTAGAGTCGGAAGTGGGAGAGAATGTTTTCTGTAGAATTCCAATTCTTTGGGCATGATTTTAAATTTTCTTCACGAAACTTTGCAGGTGAAAATAGATTTTAAGATCTCAGCATCGCTTAAAGATAACTTTACCTGTAATGTTTCGTTAGAATTCTGTTGCTTATCAAACACTCACCATGTAGATCAATATGCTTCCACTGATTCTTCTGAAAGGGGAAAGTAATCTTGTGCAATCGTATGGTTGTATGGATAAGGAGATAATGATATCGGAAAAAATTCTCATCGTTCTTTATGCTCTTTCATAAGGGCAATAAGTTTAGCCACTTTTTTTTCATATTCTTCTTTTGTATATTGTTTATTAAATATACAATACTGCTTGTTTTTTAATCACACACATCCAAAGCAGTCTGTGCATCAGTGGCACATTTCAGAGTATCGAACGCGAATACATTTCCAGCAGAAAATTGTACTTGTGCAGTGTACACTATTATCTGGAACAATTCCCTCATAACAGCGTTCAAGTTCACCTCATACCGTAAGATCAACTCCATCGATTCATGTATCTCAAAATCGCCAATATTTACACTTCTTAGCGTTTTTTAGATTGAAACAAAGAAGCGTTGATTTCGTGTTTACCAAGTTGTTTCATACTGATTCTTCAACTTGAACGTTATGTATTCATCACATCTTCTTCCCTTGTTGAAAGTCCTGTCGCTTTTGAAGATATTTCTCTGGATGATGTTGAAAATCGAGACGAATTTTCTGTATTTTTTCCTGATATTCTTCTTTTGAATACTCGGTATTAAATATACAGTATTTTTTATTCGTTAAACCTATACAAAATGCACAATCAGCACATCACCTCAGGTCATATCAAAAGAAGCAGCGTTGAGATGAGTAACTTTTTTGAATATAGAAACATGTGTGGAGATCATAGGATTCTGTACACTCATAGCAGACTTTAGAATCCATCGTAAAAAAACTATCAATAAGATACTCTCCTGTTGCCATATTCGAGCTATAGTAACAATCTCTAAGTTTCCATGAAACAGTTGTTAGATAACAGTCTTTAGAGTAAGCAACATTTTGGCAATACTCACAGTTTTCACTCGCGACTCCATTATCATTCATCATTGCTATTTTAGGAACTTTATTATGGAGTTCCTTGTATTGAGAAAAAAAACTTTTGTCTCGTTGAATTTCTTGAGCATATTGAAGTGCATCCCAAGCATCGGATCGCCAAGCCTTTACTGAGTATACAGGTCAAGGTAAAGAAGAATGATAGGTACTGATAATTGATTCTCAGGTTTTATCGCATGTTCTTCTGAAGTAATGGTGATCATTCTTCCGCGCCATCCTTCTTCTTTGTCTTTCTTCTGGGCATAAGGTAGGAAACGGTAGAGCATGTTTTACTCATTCCGCAAGTAATCCCATAGAGGCGAAAAATCATTTTTCGCTTTCATATATGGGAAAATTCATTCAACTTACTGTACAGTTTTTCCATTCTCTAATTGGATCATTTACTTCTTTTGATATCAGTTCATAGGTATCCTCCGATGTGTAGTACATATCTCTACTTAGATAAATTATCTTTACAGTAAAAATTACATACAGGAAGTCCAGAGTTTCCCAAATAAAAAAACCCCTCCTAATAGGTATTAGGAGGAATTCATTTCATATAATATCTTAAGACAGACTATCAAAAGAAAAACAACTACGCATGCTAATTTACATAGCCCTGATCCATATGGTCGGGCATACATTGCTGATGAAGACTCATTGAAACAGTTATACCTCGATAAGCTTCATGTAGCGATTTTTCTTCTGTGTCTGCAACAAACTTATGTCGCATCTGAACTACTTTCTTTGGTCATTTACTATCCTCATTCCTGAATTGATGCGATGCGTTACACCAGATTCAAATTCTATACTCACCTGCAGTATAAATAGAAGTAAAACAGGCAGTAACATTGATAGAATGAAGATAGCAATTCTAATGAGTTTCTCTTTAATAGGCATAGCCTGTTATTGAATTTATTTTGCTTCTGCAACGTCACTCTGTGCAGGTTCAGAGACCATAGATTAAGGTATGGTACCAGTAATAGCATAGAAGTAAGAACACAATCGCTCCCCAGATATATGCTATTAGTAAAAGCCAACTCTCGATGGTAACAAGCCATATCTTCAAGGGAATCTTTGAAAGATGTGTAAGAAGTCCCTTTTTAGTCTTATCAACTATACTTGGGAAAACCTCAGCGCAACCTGATAAGGCATATTCAGCAACATCTCGTCTTAAAGCATTTC
>JAHDCT010000111.1 GCA_020629735.1 bacterium
TTCACTTTCTTCTTTAGCAGGTGGTGCATAATTCTCGTCATGGGCTACAATTTCAATTACCTCTTCCAACGTGACACTTTTTTCTTCTTCTTCCATTTGTTGCTTTTTGAGAAGTTTATTTTTGATCTTTAGATTTGCAGAAATATATCTCATTGAAAGAGAAATGATAGAATCTTCTGGAAAAATGTCAGAGATCTCATCTGTTTTTTCAATGATTTTTTGATTGTATTCTAAGTTATTAAACTTTTTGTTTTCTAGCATCCCATCTAGCATAGAAATGATTTCTGAATGAGATTCAATGCCATCTGTAATTCCAGTTGCATCAGTGAATAACTGACTAGGATTTGTAACAATAAATGTCGCTCAAATAATTCAAAAGAGAAATCAAAAGAGGGCAAATAGTGCGTTTTTCATTTTGTTAAACATATTAAAATAAATACAATAGTAACTAATAATATTATATCGATGCAAGTTGATTCTGTCAATTTTTTTACTTTTTTATGATAACTTTGTGTTTCTTCTAGTAACGAGTATTTTGATCATAATTTTATGTAATCTTTGGTTAATATATCGTTATTTTTTTACTTCATACAGTTCTTGAGTAAATTTTCTTTTTCCCTTTAAAATGAGAACCTGGGTAAAACCGTTCTTTTGATTAATTCTTTTTTTTATTCTAAACGCTTTCTTTTTTCTTTTGAGATGATCTTTATTTGATAATAACATAGAAAAAGCAGCCGTTGATAAAGATCGTATGCTCTTCATACTTGATGTTTCTCGTTCAATGGATGTGGAGGATGTCTGATGAACTTCTCGTCTTGAGCATGCTAAACAAGAAATGATATCGTTTATTGAACATGAAATAAAAGATAAGTCGAATGTTTCTGTTTGATTGATTGTGTACTCGTGAGTAGCTTTTACTGCCGTGCCTTTTACTTATGAATATGATTTTTTTCTTGATATCTTAAAGGAAATTTCTTCTTCAACTATTGCACAGCAAGAATCAGAATTGCAGGGTTCTGCCTTGTGAGATGCATTGTTATTAGCTAGATCAACTTTTTCATCCGATGAAAATAATTTTTCGTTTGTTTTTCTTTTTAGTGATTGATGAGTTTTACAATCCTTTTGAGAAATAACTGATATTGCTCGTACGTTTGTGTGAGACTGAGTGATGATGTCAATTGTAGGTGTATGATCAAAAGAGTGAGGTGATCTTGCTTTACAAACACCACTTTGATTATTTAACAAACGCCTTCCTTGAGTCGATAGTGACTTTTTACAGAAACTTAGTGAAGTTATTGGTTGATCTTATTCAATTAATACATTAGATGCTGGTGATTTTCCTTTTTCTGAAAAGAAACATGTGCTTTTTTCTTACTTTCAACCTTCTTGATGAATAGTATATGGATTATTTTTTCTGCTCCTTTTCTTGACTGTACTCGAGTGTCTTGTTTTTTATAAAAAATGACTTTTAACTTCAAATATTTAGTTATATGCTATACGTGCGCATGTTTCTTGTAAAAGCTTCTACTTATCTTTTTCTTTCATTTTTCTGTTTGTGTTTTTTTGTGTTTTGATTATCTGATATAGACTCTTGTGAATGATATAATTTTGTGTTGTTAGATGTTTCAAAAAGTATGCTTGTACGTGATGTGTATCAGTGATGAGCGAGAGTATCTAGATTAGATTGAGCGAAACACCTTATTTCTCGTTTATCTAAACACTGATGTAAACCTCTTGGCTTATGAATTTTTTCAGAAAAAGTAGTTACCCTAATTGCGCCAACTTTTGATAAAGAGAAATTTAGAACTCTTTTATCATGAATTAATACGACGAGCCTTTCGTGATGAGGTGATTCACTGTCACATGTTTTAGCCTATATGAACTCTATTTTAGCATCTGATTGAGTGCTGTGAACTGTTTATCTTCTAACAGATTGAGTTGATTGAAAAATGTGATCATCTTCTACATCATTTCGTATGTGATGAAAAGATGTAATTGTCGGATGAATGTGATCTTTGGCTTGATGACCGATCGATGTCTGAAACTGAGATTTTTTAGAATATGAAGGTGATGTGGTGATTTCTGTATTAGCGTCAGAATCTTTGCGTGACCTTGCATCGCAACTTTGATGAAAATATATTGAGATGAACCTTATTGATGATGGTAAGCTTATTGATAGACCTTGATCTTTTTGAAAGTATCGACTTGTTGCTTCATTTTTGTTTTTTCTTGTGTATCTTTATTTATCAGCTAATTGATTTAGGTGGGTAGCAAAATCTTAATGAAATATTTTTTCTTCCTTATACTTACTTTTTTTGTTTTTCATGGATATGCTTTGTATTCAACCTTTTCTTTTAATGAAAAAGATGTGATATGATTTCCAGATTATTACACAGATGCTTTTGAATGAGCTCAAGAGGATATTGTAAATTGTAGAAACGATCTAGATGTCTGCAATCCAGACATGTTGTTTTTGTCATGATTACTTGTTTTTTCTGAGTTGTTTTCATGATTTGAAGATACTTTCTTTGTTCGTGGAAAAAAAATATACGTAGAGGATGAAGCTTTTTCAGATGTCTCTGTTGATGATGATCGTCTTCAAGAAGCTATACTGTTGTTTGAAAAAAGCTGATTGCCTATTTGAAAACACAATGCGTTAGTATTAAGTAATATGATTGCATGATCTGATCCTGAGCAAAAAAGTAGTGATGTATATGATGATGTTCTTCAAAAAGAGCGTGAACAGCAGCAATATTTTAGAAAGCCAGGGAATGATGAGCATGCAGAACTGAAAACCTCACTTTGAAGTTTTCTTTGAATTTGATGAGATGATTCTTGATGAACACATTGAAAAACTATGAAAGACTGGTAATTTATCCTTTTTCTCCTAAAGTCCTTTCATTCCGATGACCTTTATACCGTCTTTTTTGATTTTATGCAATTATTGGGAAAACCTGTAGTTTCAAAACTTACTAAAGAAACTAGATCATATTTGTCTTCTTCAATCGCTTCTTGATCGTATGTGGTGATTTTTCTTTTGTCAGATGATCCAGCTAGTGAGGTGTATGTTTCACTTAAAGCAAAATATGCTCAGAAAGTTTGAATTTACGCTGATATTAAGTTTGGTAAGGATCGATCATTAGAAGAAGTTTTGGAGGAAATGATGTTAGCAAATACGGACAACCTTTGTGTATGAATTATGGTTCAACTTCCATTATCAGAACATTTGCAAAAGCATAAAGAAACAATATTAGAATCAATTGTTCCTGAAAAAGATATTGATTGACTTTGATCCCGTAGGTTTTGAATGTCGTGATTTTGATATTCATCATTTTTATGAGCAACGCCAAGAGCAGCCTTTGAGATTCTTGATTATTATGATTTTTGAAACTTGGAATGAAAAGTAGTTCATATCATCAATCAAAGTAATTTAATAGGGAAATGGCTTGCCACAGAAGTAATGAATCGTTGATGAACAGTTATAAGCTCTAATCATCTTACGCCAGTTTCATTGATACACGATGGGTTTTGGGCATGCGACATTCTTATGACAGCTACTTGAGTAAAGAACTTGATTAATTTAGATTCGTTGTCTTCTTCATTCACATGATCAGACGATGAGATGAAGGAAAGTTTATGAAATAAGTTGCTTTTAGATATAGGTTGGTGAAGCGATGAGGCATGAGTCCATGGAGATATAGATGAAGATTCATTTTGAGACTTGGTTCAGTGAATAACTCCTGTGCCTGGTGGGGTTTGACCGGTTACAGTTGCTTGTTTGTTTGCGAATATAAAGGAAGTAAGAAAGTAGTAAAGTAATG
>JAHDCT010000112.1 GCA_020629735.1 bacterium
ACGAAATAAAGAAATGAATAACTCTCAGTGTTGAAGAACCTATTCGATGACATGGAGCTTGATCTGCATGACCAGCATCACATCGAAATCCTGAAGTTCCATGATTCAATCCAGAAAATCAATTTCTTCAAATATTCATAGAATTCTGAATAATATGATTCCTTCCATGGATAGCTCTCTTTGCATATCTAAGCCTCATTTGAATACGGTCAGTATTCAAAGAAAAAGAACACAATCAATTCAATCACATTATATTCGCATTAAGTATCTGATTAATCGGTCTAGGAATTTCAGGAATGGTGCTCCACTCACTCGCAGATAGAATGGTCGTATACCCCTTCATGTTACTATTCTGAATATGACTAAACTACTATCTAACAGGAAACTCATCCGTGGAAAACAAATCCTCACTACCTACCTAAATTTTCTCACAACGCAAGTCACAAACAACCATATACCTTGAAGAGCAACAAAAAAAAGATACAGTAAGTGGACTTATTTTTACTTTCTCGAAGACTAAAATGAAGAAAATTATTTCAGTAGTAAGCCTCCTTGTTATAAGCCTTACAGCAAGCTTTCAAGCGTTTGCCTACACAGTAGGACAAAGTGAATCTCATCAGTGGATGTATGAAAATGGGCTCACAAAATATGACAATCTACAAGATTTTAGACCAAATGATCTTATCACAAGAGGTGAAATTTCAAAATTCATCACACAATATGCAAAATTAATGTGATTCGAAAAAAACTACACACAATGTGATTTCACAGACATCTCAAACTATGATTATACACTAGTTCCATTCATTAAAGAAGCTTGTTCTTTTGGACTTATCAAAGGATCAGGAACAAACTTCATGCCAGAAGGAACACTAACTGAAGCACAAGCAATTACTATCGTAGTAAGATCACTTATCGGATTCCTAGACGAATCAGGATCAAGACGATGGGGACCATACTATGAAGCAGGTAAAGAAATGGGAATCATCAACAATGAAAGCATCGACTGAGTAAATACAACACCTATCACAAGAGCTAAGGTGTGAGGATGGTTCTACATTGCTGCTAACAAAGTATCAACAAACGACCTTCTTAATACTGATGGAGAAGAAGAAATTCTAAAAGTATTAAAAGACATTTTTGGTGATATTGATCTATAAAAAATCGGTCTATAAAAAAAATAATTTCACAACATAAAAACTACACTCAGGTGTAGTTTTTTTTTCAAAATTCAATTCAATCAGTATACTTTTATCAGCCTTTAAATGAACCTTATTCATGATATGAGTACACACATTTAAAAAACTCCCCTTCCAAAGAAAAAAAGACATCCTATGATCACTTTTTTCTCAATTCTCTTCCACAAAAAATAAAGAACTCATGAGTTACAAGAAAATCTGGAAAGTAAGTAAACACCCTAGCGAAAAGCTTATGAACAGATTCTATACAAGAATCACAGAAATGATCCATGAAGCAAAAAAACAAAAAGAACATATAAAACGACAACTCATACAGCAGAAAAGAAACAATCAAAAAAGGCAAACACAACAAGAGTTACAGGACAAAAAAGAAGCAGAAAATTTACTAACAGAAATATAAAATATGGAACGTTTCGAGGAACTCCAAGATGAAATTATGAAATTAATTTTGATAAAACTCTAAGTAAAGAGGAGAAGTTACTCTTAACTGAATATCACAGTGAGATTCAAGATCACTCAGATGAATTTTCACATGTTTTTGGAGTAGAATCAACAATAGCAGAATTTTTCGAAGCAGCCCTTGAAGGAGAAGAAATAGTCATAGAAGATATATTCTGGAGTTGAGCAGATGACATTGCACTTGTACAAGCCTATCTTTTTTCTGACCCAAAAAAAATCACTGGTGAACGAAATAAAGAGACTGCTACTAAAATAGCCGAATTAAATGAAGTCGGAAACCCATGTATTTCGCATGATGAGACAATCAGCTACCTGGAAGTAGAATATAACGCACTCTGTGAAATACAAACGAACAAACACATACATCGATATTATAAAAAGGCTCTTTTCTTTTTTAAATGATTACAAAAAATTAAATTCAATCAAAATGATGAGATAGTTAATACAGGAAAATACGAAAGAACTTTATTAGAAATTGTAAAAATAGGATTTAATAAAACATATGATAAAGCCCAAAGACATCTCAATAAATGATACTGTGATGGGTACGAAAGAATCGATTTGATGTATAAACTGCTCAATATAGTAACAGTTGTAGACCCAAATAATCTAAACAGTGATATAGAAGAAGATGATGCAATATCCTCTTTCAACAATCTTTGAAATAATTTTAATTTACCAATCTACATACAAAAATATAAAAACATACAGGAAAAAGATAACATTTTATATGAACAGCCATTACAAGGATATAACTTTTATGATAAATATTTTTGAGGACAAACATTTAATCAGTGAATAGGGAACTGCTATGCAGTTCAGTACCTGGATTGATTACAAGATCTTATTAACTTTGAAGAAATGATCGAGAAAAAAGTAAAAAGAACACCCAATAATGATGGATTCGAAGTAACCCTACCTCTAGACGACGATCAATATAATGAAACGTTTATAGTAAGAGATGAATACTTAAATCCTCAATTATTCATAGACTGAGAACGAAAAACATTAATTAAAAAACCTTATGACAAATCTTGATATGCTGCATTGCTACACGCCATAGGGCAACAAGAAACCTGAAGAACGAACTTTGATATTTCAAGATTAACATGATGAAATAGTCGTGAAACTAGCGAAAATCTACTAGCCCAAAGAAAGTCAATATTTAGAAAAAATACTGGTAATAGTGAATTTCAATCAGACCTCTTCACCTGTGCAAAGAGCTTTAAAAAATGAGTAAACATGTTAAGTTTATGAGTATATTTAGAAGAAGGGAGATATCTTAAAAATAACGAAGAAGCAAAAGCAAACCATGTCGTATCAGTTAAATCGGTCATAAGAAGTAACAATAAAATAACGTGATTTGATATATCTGATCCGAACGAAACACGTGGAACAAAGTTTCTACCAATAGACGAAATCTATCATTTTCATTTTGATATACCAGGCACAAAGAGACGTTCACCTTTCTACAGAGACGTATCTAGGCGATATGGAAGAGAATTAAACGAGCCAGAGCGAGATATAGATCACTGATATAAAAAATGAACCATCAATCAAATTGTCGAATCTCAAAACACACAAAATAACTACATGAGAGGACAAAGAGGGGATCTTATAGTGACAAAAAGAAACGGAAGTATACATGTTGATAGCCGACAAAAAAATGATCACACTATGAAGATCAATTTAGATCAAGATAAAATCACATACCGTATACATGGAAATTCTTGCACATTATCATTATCGTCACTCTCAAATCACTATGGAGTCGAAACCAAAGAGATCTACAGACAAAGTGTCTATGCACCCCTCCGTCGCAAACCTTGTTAACAAAATGAGATTCCTCTACATAGATAGACAAGTTGGAAGATCAAAAAGGCCTTTTTGAATAAGCTCTGACGGTCATCTTACTTTTAATTCGAAATTCGATATAGAAGATCCAAAAGACGAATCTCGATTAGAGCAAGCAAAACACAAATATAGAGAAATAAATGCCTCTCTATGACATAATCACATTCCAATACTCACCTGACGAGAAAAAGTCTGACTACAGTCAGATGACTATGATTCAAAAGAAAGCATCATGGATTTTCTCAACGACCTCTATGAAAGTCATTCATCGTAAAGAACTATTTCTCTAATCCATACTTCAAGGCTTT
>JAHDCT010000113.1 GCA_020629735.1 bacterium
TTGCAAATGACTGCCAGTACTTTTGATCTGTATGTTCGCAAATTTCCTTCCATTCTTCGTCTCCGTAGAGGTAGAGGTAGTCTTTTACTTTCTGCACAAAATCAGCGTCGTCTAAATTCTTGATGTAGGCACTGTTGAACCAAAGCGCACGACTAAAGTCGTATCTCGCATTAGCCTTTTGTACACGTTCAATACCAAATTCATGAATCAACTGATCCATGGTGAATATTTCTTGTTCGGTTCCTGGATTCCATCCAATAAGTGCTGCAAAGTTAATTACTGCTTCAGGTAAAAATCCAGCATCACGGAATTGATGAATCAGTACAAGTCCTACTTCATTTGGGTCATCTCTTTTTGATAATTTCTTTCCATTTGGATTCATCATCAAGGGAAGATGACCAAAATACGGAAGCTCAGGATGAGAAAGCGCTTCGAAAAGAAGAATGTGCTTAGCGGTATTAGTAAGGTGATCTTCTCCACGAATAACGTGCGTAATACCCATTTCCATATCATCGACTACTACTGCAAAATGATAGGTAGGAATTCCATCAGCCTTTACAATAACAAAGTCACTAAACTGATCTGTTTCGAAACTTGTTTCTCCTTTTACAAGATCGTTAAAAGTAATTGTACGTCCTTGCTCAACCTTGAATCTAATTACTGGCACACGTCCTTCTTCTTTATACTGTAGTAATTGTTCCTCAGTATATTCCCTTTTGCGGTAACGAAAGGCGAATTTATTTTTTTGACTTTCTTCACGCAGAGCATCTAGTTCTTCAGGAGTTTCCCATGCATAATATGCTTGTCCATCCTCTAAAAGCGTTTCTACATGCTTTGTGTAGAGATCTAAACGTTCCATTTGATAATAGGGTCCAACTTCATCCTCTTTACCAGGACCTGCATCTCGGTCTAATCATAACCATTGAAATCCATCAAGCATATTCTCTTCGAATAATTTTGTTGACCTTGCTTGGTCGGTATCTTCAATACGAAGAAGGTATTTACCTCCTGCCTTTTTTGCCATTAGATAACAAAAGAGCGCTGTCCTCACCGATCATATATGTAAATTTCCTGTTGGGGATGGGGCAAAACGGGTTTTCATAATTTTATATTATTCATTAAAATAAAATTCACATTTCGTGATACACTCACTAAACAATATATACATAAATTCATGGACTTTGGTAGTTAAGATACCTCATTCGAGCATAATTTTTATTGCATTTTATGACTGAGATTTGTATAGCTTAGATATGAATAAGAAACAACACACACTTACATCAATTATTCTTGTCCTCACCTAGTGGGAAGGATTTTGTTGTAAGAAAAATTACGTTATATCCTTCTCACTCACCTCCAGGTGAGTTTTTTTATTGCTAAATACTATTGTCATGGTTAACGAATGAATGGTTCAAGTAGTACTTCCTTTACCAGATGCTTTAAATCAAACACCTACTCCTACAAACTATGTTATCTTTGAAGAGCCAATTTCTGTTGCTCTCGAACATAACCGTTTACCAAATTATAAAGCACTTCTTAGTTCATGATCGGTACCTTGAAATATTACTGTTGATCCAAGTGAGTTTCAGGTATATAAAAACGTTGTCGATGAAGATCAGAACCACACGACAACAACTACAACTTTACTACAGCTTTTTACAGATTTAGAATTTGATCTGAATTGACCTGAGATTATTCACCCGACTACGGTCAACAATGTACTTAAGTTTCACAAAAACTGACTTTGATGAGCGGTGTAAAGCTTTTCTGTTGAGATTGTGTTTGTTAACATCATCAATAATACCCTCCTCTTTTTAATATTATTTTCTTACTTCGCGCTATAACTTTTACTTGACTTTTCTCAATTAATCTATAGGTTCAGATATTGTATTTTTTTATTGTCCTTCTCATAGCTTATGAAAAGAAAAATAAGCGCACTAGAAGCTTTCTGAATCTGACTTTGAATTTCGGTTCTAGCAACCTGATGTAATGTTTTGACGAACGTTGTAGATAAAGGAAAAGGGAAAGTGGAAACCATTTTTCAGAAGGGAAAAGTTAATAAAGTTAATCAGAAATTAATTGCTGAGTGATTTACGGTTGCTACTAAGGAGTTTAACAAACCAGTTTTTGATACCCTTACAAATCTTATTAACACTTTTCCAGAACATGGAGTTGAAGATTTAGGCAAAGAAACGAGAGTTTCAGCTTACCAAGAACCTGTAGACACGAATAATCCTCAGTATGATTGATTTGTGACTACTAACTACTCTGTGTTTAACACTTTCGATTACCACGAACTGTATACTATCAATGTAGTAAGAAATAAAACCACAAATGAGATAGTTGCTTTCTGAGTGAAAGGGCATGGTTTAGATGTTGATCATCTTCATGATCATGAAGATGAGTATCTTGACCCTATTACTACAGACACAACATTTACTACACCTATTGATTCAACTTGAACTGTAGACTCAAGTTGAATTGTTGTGACTGGTTGATGATTTGTTCCCCTCTCGCACAAGACTGAAGCTGCAAAAGAAAGCTTTGATGCAACGGTTAGTGTGCCAGCTGGAATTGATCAAGCCATGATTGATTCACTAGCTAATACAAACCCTGCTGCTACGTTTGCACTTTTGGGATATAAGCCATATGGAAAGAGAGAAGCTATTTACAATAGTCTCTGACAACCTGATACTTTTGAATGAAACTCAGCACAAAATTACTTTTTGAGAAATCATCTTTTGAAACTTGCTCAAGCAGCAATAGACCCTAAAACAGGAAAGACCCCAGCACCTGTTGACACTACTGTCCCTGATGGATTCACTATACCTGGTTTGTGAGAAGATGATCTTAATGCATTGAGAATCTGAAATGCTAGAGCTACTTTTGATGCATTTTTCTGAAGTGACCCTGAATATAAGAAAAGATATGCTTTTGTTAAAGGCCTTCCTCAACATGTCAAAGAAGAACTTTTTTGATGAGATGGAACCTACGATAAATCTAAAATTGCTCATAACTTAGCTCTGTCAAGACACCTACAGTCAATCATTGCAAGTAAGATGTATGAATGAGAGGACGTATGACCATGAAGAGAAGTGTTTCCACCCATTGATAGTAGTGCCTTTGTTATTACTTGACCATATGACTCACTTTTCTTGGCTTCTGGAAAGATTTCTGCTACTGACTCCCTAGCTTTAAGCACTCAACAAGCTTGAAATACCTTTGGGGCATTTGGACTTAAAGACAAAGCATCTAGAATTACATTTACAAAGTCCCTTTCTAAGGACTTTAAAGTAGATCTTTTTTGATGAGTCCCATATAACCCTGGTGATTGGAAACATAATTTACTTCTTGCTCATTGGCTAAGAGCTAATGGAACTGAGGGATCGAATGCACCAAAGGAACCAGAACCAATCCCAGATGAGTTGGATATTCTTGAGCAAGTAGATGATATCGTTGCTATGAATTTCAAAAATCCAACCAAGTACTTCCAACAGTTTGGAGTTCAACCATTTAAATCAAGAAAGGCACTAGTTTTTTGATATAGTCGCTTCTGAACACATCTTATTCCGTTTAGTAACGGAACAGAAGATTACTCATGAAAATTTGATCAAAACATTAAACTAGCGAAATTATTACTATGCATGGATAAACTTAGCAAAAACTGAGTTACCGTAACGCCAACTCTCTTTAAATGATTATTAGATAAATTAAAGATTACCTATGGAGAAAGAAAATGATCATGAGTTGAGTATACTAGTGGTCCATATTTACCGATGCC
>JAHDCT010000114.1 GCA_020629735.1 bacterium
CCAAAGCGATATTTAGTTCTTCAGTATTTTCACATCTACTTACTCAAATAGAAGATCATAAAGAAACTGGTTTTACAAATAATGGGTAATTAAGCTCACGTTCTATCATGTCAACATCAATCTCTGACTCATGAAAAGAAAGATAAGGAACTAGAGGAAGTTCTAAGTGACTAAACACCCTTTTCATCATAATTTTATCAATACTAAGCGCTTCAGCTAGAACTCAAACAGACACAATAGGTAAATCAAGACACTGAGCAAAGGCGCTCACCATACCATCTTCACCATTCTTCCCATGACAGATATTCCACAGACAGTCAATTTTAAATTTTCTCGTCCCCATGATTGAAGTAGTACTTTCTTGCACATACGTTCACGTAGAATCTTTGACTACTTTGGGCAACACAGCAGACGAGTATGAGGACAAATCCTTAAACTGCTCAATATTAACCAACTTTGAAGAAATCATCCAAGTTCCCTCTTTAGTAATATATAAGGGAACAGGAGTATAATCAGTATGTTTCAACAACGCTTGCATAACTCAATATGCACTAGCAATAGAAACATCATGCTCTGGGCTACGTGATCAAAATATCACTCATATCGAAAGACTCATATGAAAATGCAAAGTAAAATCATTCTTATATATATACTGTATAGTTATTTCATGTAAAGAGATATCATGAAAATAAAAAATGTAGATAAGAAGAAAGTATATAAATGAAAAAGTAATCTATTTTTCAAAACCATGAAGAGAAAAATACATTTTACTCACAAAAAAATAAGAAATAACAAAAAAAAATAAACAAAAAAAATATTGACAAATAGATAAAGAAGCTTATAAAAAGAACTCACCTCGATTCGAGCTTGTCATACAAGACACAAAAGAATCTCAATGTCTCCTACAAAAGTAGAAGACATTGGGTGTTCTCATAGTGTGTGGGCCAACCGGCTATTAAGTTAGTCGGTTGGTATTTTTTTTTAATTTTAAAATGCATCTTTAAATTAACAAAAAGAAGATAAACACGTAGAACAAGATAAAAATAAACTAATCAACGAGTTCCAATGATCCTCACAAACTATTAAACTCATCAACAAAATTAGGAAATCTACGGAAAAGAGGAGTAATAGCGTTTAAAGTACTGGTTCCCTGAGCAGCAAGACAAGCCATCAACATACCATAGCTAGACTGAATAATATCTCAACACAACATGTTAGCTGGCTGCCGCTTAGTAGGACCAAAAGTAATGATTCTATGAGGATCTGCCATAACCGTACGAGCTTTCATCTTAGCTAATTCCTGAACAAAGAAAAATTGTGATGAATAATAACTATTTGTAATCATAGCGCTTCATTCACAATGCAGAGCAAGTACGAGCAGTACTGGCATTAAATCCATAGGAAGCAAAGGCCATGGTCATGCAGCCAACTCAAGAATATCTCATTTAATCGTCTTTTTAATAACAAGGTCCTTTTGTGTTCACACAAAAATGGTATCTTTCTCACGAGAGATGCTCACATCAATTCATAATTTTCTCATAGCTTGTAAGGTAAGATCCATATGAGATACCACCGCATTGTTAATGGTTACTTCTCATCAAGTCATAACCGTAGCAGCAATAATTCATGCAACATCAAGATGGTCAGAAATAACTGATCGAGTAGTTCAATTCAATTGTGATACTCACTCAATAGTTAATCTATTTGAACCGATTCAGTTTATCTGTGCTCACATACTCACCAGCATATTACACATATCTTGGACATGCGGTTCACAAGCTGCATTTTCGATAACAGTCGTTCCTTTAGCTCTTACAGCCATAAGAATCAAATTCTCAGTTGCCGTAACCGAAGGGAACCATTGTGTTACATGAGTACCCACAAGTCATGATTGCGTAGTAACGGTATACGCTCAATTATCATAAGTATATTCGCATCCCATTTTTTTCATATTTTCTATGAATGCATCCAAAGGACGTGTTCATAACTTACATCACTGGGGAGTAGGCATATACACTTGACCAAAACGCGACAGCAAAGGACCACTAAACATAACAGAAGCTTTCATTTTAAT
Organism: bacterium; assembly: GCA_020629735.1. Taxonomy (GTDB): domain Bacteria; phylum Patescibacteriota; class Gracilibacteria; order Absconditabacterales; family Absconditicoccaceae; genus JAHDCT01. The sequence goes on from JAHDCT010000114.1 coordinate 2,075, forward strand.
AGACAATTCAGCATCGATCTCATACGAATGAATTCATGATGAATCTAAACGCAGGCTATGTTCATCTAACCAAGCATACACTCCTCATAATTTCTCATATATTTCAAGCAAATACTTCACATCACTCGTTCTAGGAACATTATGTAAGGTAACTAATTCATCAGTCAAAACAGCTGCAGGAATTAACTTCAAAATACTATTTTTATTTGGTACCGGTGTAATAGTACCACGCAAAGCTTTTCATCACTCTATAATCAATTTTGACATGGAGCTAAAAAAGATCTAAAAGCAGAACATATCTTTCCTTCAAGATATATCAAGAGTCAATTATTGACAAGTTCATCAAAAAATGTTATAAACTTTGTGGTTCTCGATCGATTTTAAATCCTCTCTGAGCAATACGTAGTTTAGAATAAGCAGCTTCCATAAAATTTCTCAGACCACCTCATTTTAACACGATATGATATCTATATTTTCCATAAATTTTATACACAAGTGGAGGAGTAGCATAAATTTCTAAATCATTCATTTCATACTTATCACGCAAATACAAAAGCTCCTGATAAAGTTTATGAGTCGTTCAAAATAAATTTTCTTCAATCTCATGCTTATATAACAGCAAACACATCTCAGTAAATGGCGGATAGTTCAAATCTTGTCTCCTCTTAAGCTCTCGTTTCTTCATACCTGTAAGATCATGTCAACATGCTGAAATTATACTTGTATCCTCAACGTCATAGCTTTGCAAAATAACATGCTCACACTCATATCAGGAAATTAATCAATCTAAAAAACAAAAATTATTCCACGAAGCAGAATAATGAGGCGAGTGAAGCAAACTATCAGCAGAAATAACAATGATAAGGTCTGGTCTCCAGATTTCACACGAATTCCCTAAAAGAGAGGTTCATACAAGAACTTGAGGATTTTGTGTAGATAAATGATGATCTAATTGAGAAATTTTCTTTGCAGAGTTAGCAACAGAGCTCTCGACCAGTAAACTTTTTACCCCAAACTCTGCTTCCAGTTTATTTTGAAGTTGCTGGTTACCCATTCCATATAAACTAACATTTTCAGTATGACAAGATGAACATAAGGTTTTAGCTTCATACTGAGTTTTGCAAATATGACAGATCCCAAAAAAAGATCAGTGCATATCCTTATGCCAAGCAATAGAAATATCACAATGATCACACTGAGGAATATGTCCACAGTCATGACACATCATTCATGCTGACCATCATGACCTGTTATTAATAAGCAAAATACGTTTACCCTGATCAAGAAAAGTATGCAATGCTTTTTGTGCAAGTTCAGAAAAAGGTCTCGTACGCTCACGAGACATATCTACAAGAAATATCTTCTTCTTATCAAGTTCATACTTAACAAAATTCATTTTTTCTCTTACCTAAAGGCACTCCCATGAATTCTTAACCATTTTCTTGCTTCAAGAGATCTAGGAAAAAGACGAATACATTCATCCCAAAAATCCTTTGAATGGTTCATATGACGACGATGAGCCAACTCATGAGAAATAACATAATCCATTATCCAAAGTGGCATCTTAATAAGCCTCCAATTTAATCCAATATGTCACTTAGATGAACATGTTCACCATTTAGTTTTTTGATCTCTCACAAAACACTTGTCATATTCTATTCAATAATGTTTACTTAACTGATCTAGACGATAAGGAA
>JAHDCT010000115.1 GCA_020629735.1 bacterium
CTGTTGTCTCAAAATATTCATATCATAGATAATGAATCACGAAAAGATAACAATTCACAAAACGCTAAGTCACATATCTAAAGGACCACTTTGCAAAACAAATGCATTAAGAAGAAGGGATATAATCAAAGCAATCATCGACCAAAAAAGAACAGGTCCAACACGAGCAATATCTATCTTTACATGATATCACGCAAAAGCGAGAACAAAGAAAAGTACTGCACTACTCATAAAAACATTGTATATACTACCAAGTGAATAAGCACGGAATACTCAAGACAATCAATATCCTTCTAACAATCAAAAGAGAAGTAACAATAATGCTAGTGTAGTATAACTCATACTACGCCATTTCATATTCATAAGGAAAATAATTCCTAATCACCCTATCCACGAAATCCAATAATACGTAGATGAAAAGGGAACTTCCACAATTCACAATGACAACGCATAGGCAATTCAAAATGAAAGAAGTAACACAACTCACATCCACATAAATGTCGAAGCTATAGTACTCTCTATCTTTTGTTCACGTTCTACATCAGACAGCGTCAGTGATGAACCTTTATTCATACCTAATAATTCTTCTTTAATTGACATAACAATGATTCATAAAGTAAAAAAGTAGCCACTGAACTAAGAACCTACAACAACTTTAGCAGGACTAATAACTTTCTCAATATCATTTTTCTTATACACAAATCAAGGCTCAACAATCTTAACGATCTTATTCTTCAAAGACTCATCAGCTGTTTCTTCCATTCAAATTGGAATATGTAAAGTATAATCCGGGTCAGAACCAATATCAACAGAGATTTCAGAAACTCATAGATATCATAAATCTGCAATAACCTTGTCATACACGAGTGAAACTCATGTAGCCCAAGCGTCACCTTCCAGAACCTCTGGAGTAGCGTCTATCGTTTGTTTCAATTGGTGAACAAATGGAAGTACTTTCTCTAAGGCAGATATAAGTCAATCAATTTCAATATTCTTTTTAGCTTGTTCAGACCTTTTAACATATTCATCAAACTCCATTTTCGTACGAAAATAATCTGACTGAGCTCTTTTTGTCACCTCCTCTTTTTCAGCTAGAGATTTTTCCAATTCATCAATACGTGCATGCAACTCCTTTATTACCTTATTATCTTCAGAATCCTTTTTAACATCTTTCTTTGGCATCAAAATACTACAAAATAGATAAAAAAATAACCTACTGATAAATACATCAAATGCAATAGCACGAAAAACAAAATGTGCTACATACCATCTCACCCTCTTTTTCACTCATTCACTTTTTAACCCTTATCAAGGGATCTCATTCAATCATGCAAGAATTTCAACTCACTCATCAGTTACAAGAAGCGTATATTCCCGCTGTGCTCATAAATCGCCATCAGACGTATAAAGATTATGACCCATACCTGGTCTCTCAGTATATGAATCACTCGTAAAAGCCGTAATAGGTTCAATAGCCATAACCATATTCTTCTGAAACTTCCATTTCCTCATAGAATTCTGAGGCCAGTTATAAATATGCGGAGGTTCATGAACATCATTTCACACACCATGACCAGTTAAGTTTCTAATAATACTAATACCCTCTCTATCAGCAATAAGTTTAGCCTCCTTTCAATATGTCTTTCATACAACCCCAGAACGAATAACCTTAATTCATTCATCAAGCACTTTCTTCGTAGCAGTAATTAAACAAGCTCACTAAATATTAATCGAGTTTCATCAAACCACTATAGTAAAAGCGGCATCAGAAATTCATCACTTATAATTAACTCAACAATCAACTTTTAATACATCTCCTTCACGAAGTTCTTCCTGACTTGGAACTCAGTGCACAACACAGTCATTATTTGAAACACAAAGATTAGTAGGGAATCATCCATATCACTTAAACGCTCAAACCAGATTATGTGATAGCAAGTATCTTTCGGCATATACTTCTAGCTCCATAGTTGATATACCAGGTTTGCACATTATATACAAATCATGAAGCAATTCATTTAAGTACTTTCATGAATCACGGATATGTGAAATTTCTTGAGTAGTTTTGGTAAAAGATGTTGTTCAAAACATATTAACTATCAGGATGTAAATCTCATTGATTAACTCTATTTTTAGCATTAAAATGCCAACTAGCTGGATTCGCTTCAAATAACTCTGTATACATTTTCTTAGCAGACTCAGTAAATAATTTTCTCGGATATACTTTCGATCTTTGATCAAGAAAATCTTGAGCCAATGCTGATCATTCAACAATCATTTCTTTTAATTCAAATTCCACCTCCAAGGTGTCAGCATCTCTTACAATTTGCGCCTCTAAGGTTTCACGAGCTTCCATTTCCTCTCGTATGGGGAAAAGTTCATTTTCAAAACCAGTTCATGCTAACGCATCTCTAACTGCAAGTTTTTCATCTCTTTCAACATATTGACTAGAAACATAATTGGTATCAACTCATCTTACTTCTCATAAATCGTGAATCAAAGCTCAAAGCAAAACTTTCTCAAGATCTGCTCATTCTTCACTTTTTGCAAGAGTCAAAGCTATTCGCATAACCCTCACGGTGTGCTCAGCAACGTTCTGAGGAGTAGACAAAAAAAACTTAGACCAAGTTCTCATACCCTTTTTCATAGCTCATCCTTCAAAAAGAAGCTCGACTTGTCTATTCATGTCGACATGAAAAATAAATACTATCCAGCTTGTGAGATTCTCTCAAAAGCTTCAAAAGCAATACGTGACCATGATTCCATTTCTGCATCCTCAGAATTTATAATCTGACGAATATCATCCAAACTCAAAAAATACACCTTCTCAAGTTCACCATCATTGATAGATACTGTATCTACGTCAGTAGTAACAAGATATAACACTCATACATGAACCTTTCATACTTCATCGGAATTATCATTAATGTATCACAATACCTCAACCGTCTTTAGTTCATCTTTCTTTAAAAAGATTTCTTCTTCAATTTCTTGAAAAACAGTTTCATACATTGGGTTCTTAGTATCTTTGACATCTAGTTCAATATGACCTCACACTCACAAACTCCATTTTCAAAACAACCTCTCTTCTCATGAAGTAGATTCATCACTTCAACGTTTGTAAGCAATCATCTTCTGTGTAGTTGGATTCCATATCAACGCATATGGAATTGGCTGTTGAAAAGAAGGATCAATCTCCATATCACCTCTCACGCGATATTCAAAGTGATCTAAAATAATCTTCTCATAATCAAACTCTTCAGCTGAGCTAAATCAAGAAAATAAACGCTTCTCAAACAAAGTAGCTGTGTTAACAACCAATATTTCTCTCTTCATTTTTTCGCTCCTGTGTTGTGATGACATAAACTTGACTTATTTAAAATAAAAATTATTTTAGTTACATTGTAGTTAAAACAACTTTAATGTAAATAATAATACATGAATCCAGAAGTAAGTATCATCATTCCATCATATGGAAAGTTAAAGTTATTAAAAAAGGCAATAACCTCAATTCAAGAACAAATTTTTGAAAATCGAGAGTTAATAATCATTAATGACTTTGAATGAGAAGAAAACAAGGAACAATTAGAAGAGATCTGTTCATATGATAAAAGAATAAAACTCCACCACAATAAAAGAAATCTTTGAATAGCAGTAAGTAGAAATAAGTGAATTAAAAAATCATCATCGAACATATGTGCATTTCTAGATCATGATGACATGCGAAAACCAGAAAAACTAGAATTACAATTAAACGTACTAAAAAA
>JAHDCT010000116.1 GCA_020629735.1 bacterium
ACGGCTTCTCTTACTCATCATGTATATGCCAATGCTAGAAGTAATCAGGCCATGATTAGTCGAATGAAGACGGGGATAATTATTTTAAGGAGGACATAAATTCTATCTCTACGTACAAAACATACCTGGTCTTTCCCGAATTCTTCAGCTGCTTCTTGAACCGCAATGTCATCTAAGTTTGTATCAAAGTTTGAAAGGATTTTTACCATTGCTTTGTTAAATTGAAAAGAAATGCCTTTATTGAGTACTACTCAAATCCACTGAAATTTCAAGTTGCTCCAATATTTGTCTGATAACATTTGAATTATTTACTTTATCTTGTATTCGAGGAAAAATTTATGTAATAAGTTCTCGTACTTCTTGTGGTGGAAAATCTGTTTTTACAAAGTAATATAAAATTCATAAAAGAGTTATGATAAAAACTATTATCATACATCACCGTGCTATGAGTTGTATAATGTAAAGTATTCGTTGGGCTATTTTTTTCATGTTTACGTTGTTGAATGACATAATTTTATAAGTGCTTTTGTATGTTTGAAACTATTTCATGTTTAGTTCTTTTGTTTTCATTTTACAGACAAACTTTTAGACATTTGCTTTTTTCTATATCTATTTGAGAACCTGTGAGCTTCATCCCTAATTTTAATTAAGAGATGATCAATGTTGTCGTATTCCATTTCCTTTATAATAATGTCTCATTTTACTCAATATTTACAAATAATTTCCTTTTCACCTTTTTGTTTTCAAGCTCTTTTTCTTGCTTTTCCTTTTCCGAGACTGATGAATTCTGTTTTTTGTTGGACAACTTTGAAGTCTGGAAATTCCTCTTCTAATTGTTTTAAAATTCATAATTGTCATTTTCATCAATCTAGAATAAAGAGATCTGGGTAATGAATTGTATGTTGATCGTTTATTTTACCTAATCCAAACCTTCTTGCTATTACTTCCATAAGACTAGCATAATCATCACTTCAACTGCTTCATTCTGACTGAATTTTGTACTGACGATATCCTTTTTTGAACGGTAATCCATTTTGAAAACAAGATATTCATCAGCTAGTATGTTCTCAAGAGAAATGAGATATATCTAAGCATTCGATGTGATATGGAAGTTCTTTTAAGTTGTACCTTTCTTTGATGTTTTTTAGAATTCATCACATCACGCTATCATTTTCAAAGGCATGACTTGAAATATATGATTCAAGAAAGCCTTGTTGTAACTCAAGTAGTTCACGTGTTTCTTTTGTTGATAGTTTACTAAATCACTTTGAAGCGAGTATGGTAACTTGATTGATATTATTTTTGAAATTTTTTACTTTAAATTCATGCTCTAATTCTAAAATAAGCTGATCTTCTGTTTTTTCATCTTTTGATTTTGACTCTCTTACGACATCGATAATTTTTCCTTCAAAGATGTTAAGTAAAATAATGATGTGTTTCTTTTGGTAGTTGTGGACAAAAATAATATATCAACTTCGTGAGTTTTGTAGTACAATGCGTTGATATTTTTGATCTCGTGATTTTATATATTCATATATGTCTTTTAACTGCTGACACCATTCAAAATTTTCTAAGGCAATATTTTTTTCAATTTGTTGAGTAATATATCCCTCTACTTCTTGTGTGTTCCCTTCTAAGAAAGTTCTTAGTCCTTTTAGATTTTCTTGATACATTGTTTGATATTCTCTTTTACTTTTTTTAACATTGATTCAGAGTTTCTTTGCTTTTTCTTTCCGTTTTTTGCTCTTTTCTAACTTAGCTATGAGACTCCATCATGCATCTAATCATAAGTGATAATCCATTTCAATTTCTCACATATTGAACTTGGTTTTTCACATGGTTCTAAATTTATAGAGTCTTCTAAGATAGTTCATAAGTGTATACAGGCGTTTACTACGTTGTTTTGGCCCAATGTATTCTGCTCAATCATTACTTCTTTTTCTAACTACATTTACCTGTGGAAACTCTTCTGGAGAAAACCTTATGTAGACGTAGTTTGAATTGTATTTGAGAAGTCTGTTATACTCCGGTAAGTAACTTTTTATGAGTTCTTCTTCAAGAAGAAGTGCTTCCTCTTCTGAAGTTGCTTCAATATATTCGATTTTTTTAGCTTTATGAACCATGTCCTGTTTTCGGACAGATCAAGGACTAAAATACTGTGAAACTCTTTTTTCTAAGTTTTTTGCTTTACCTATGTACAAAATAGTCTCTTTCTTGTCACGAAAAATGTAGACTCAAGGAGTTTCTGGAACATATGGTACTTCATGTATTTGCATCTAAATTATCTATTTATTAATAATGTTTCAAGTAGTCAGATAATTTCTAATGTATATTCTAAAGTTTTTAGTTTTTTGCTTCCAACTGGGAAACTACTTGTAGCTAATGTTGATAGTACTGCATCTCTATTTTCTTGAACTCTTTTTGTTACTTTGTTTATTTTTTCTTCAGAAGCTTTTGTTAATCGACTTGATACAAAAGTCTGTATGAACTCCCCTTCTTTTACTGTTAGATGCGTGAAGTTAAATTCTACACAAAATACTTTACTGTAGTCGATACATGCTATCTCTGTACATCACTCAATTGTACAGGTATTACATCATTTGTACCATGAATCACAAAAACCTGCGAATCGAGGAAGATCTTGTTGGTGTGTATTAACACATAGTCCGTCGTATGCTTTAGTTGTTTCAGCTTCTTCGAGGTGACATTGTGTGTCATAACTTATTCCGTTTGTTCAACAGACAGGAGAGTTTCCATGCTCACATCAATCGTTACAAAGTCCTTTATATGCTATACTAACATTATTGCATCATGCGCTACACGTGTTCCCATAACTTTCTCAATTTGTTCCACAAACTGGGTCGTATTCAGCTGTACAAATACACTCAGGTGCTTTAGGTTCTTCTTCAAAGAATTCGGAAGCAAGCATGTATGGACAGCTACTACATAAACCTCATGAAAGTGTATTTCCATCTTGTGTAACAATAACATACTCTTGTCATAGTTCCATTTCTGCGCATCCCCCTCATCGTGTACAGTTGACAAGATCTACTTCACGTTGTAAAATTACTTGGTCAGCTACTGATCCTGCATAATTTTTACTGACATTGAAATTATATGTATATACTCATGGTACTGCCTGACCTCATTGCTGATCGCAGAAAGCTTGATCTTCATCACTTACGCCAGTGTGGATAATATCCATGACCATTCATCTAAATGCATATTCTGCATTATTAAATTGTGTTTCAAAGCTTGTAAATTCTGCACAACTTAGTCAAAAAACTGTTCAAGATAATCCAAGTACTGCTCCAATTGCCATTCCAATAACTTTTTTCATGAGTAGAAAATGAGTAAAAAATGAAATTTCTCCTTGGACTTTTTTCTAACATGGAGTAAATTTCGTGAAATTCTTTTATGAATATAGTGAAAGTAACTTACTTCTTCAAGAGGTTGATTTTCTTTAAAAATCCCTTTTCTTTTACCCCAATATTTACATAGTGATTAGGTTTATTTTTTATGTTTTTGAAATGAAAAAATTACTTTTGGGTTCTGCATTATTGCTATGATCTGTATTTATGGTTGGATGTTCTTCTGAACCATTAGCAACTACTATTGAGTCTGATACTTTGATTACATTTGATCAAGCATCAGTTGATAAAGCTGTTGAAGATGGGAAATACGTAGCAGTTTATTTTGGTGCATGACGATGTCCATCTTGTCAATCAATGATTAAGAATATTGAAGAAAATGTAGCT
>JAHDCT010000007.1:0-6853 GCA_020629735.1 bacterium
TTACTGACAATTCTACTTGGGGACACTACTGTCAATTTAACTGGGTTTTAACAATTGTGTAAAAAATATATTGACAAAATTAAATATATCTTTATATACGAAAAATAAAGAACGAGGAGGAAAAGGTGAAATAGGTATTAAAAGCCATTTTTACTTCGAGAAATGCAAAAAGAGTAATCAAAAAAGTACAAATATGAGTAAATATGATGTCTCAATCACTTGCTCAATTTTAAAAATTATCTAAAGAGTATGAAAGCTTCTTATCTAGATCGTACCACAGGAAACACAGTAAACGATAAAGTAGAAACGTCTGAAAAGCACCTGCAGAAATATTTTCCTAAAGGAATTAATTTTCAAGTGTTTAACACAATGGGGCGTGAAAAGATGGACTTCGACGATGAAGGTGATAAAGAAATTCTGGTATATACCTGTTGACCAACCGTATACCATTACGCACATATCTGAAATCTAAGATCATATGTTTTTCCAGATATTCTAAAAAGACTCCTTCGTTACTCGTGATACGACGTGAAGCAAATGATGAATTTTACGGACGTTGGACATCTGACTGATGACGGAGATGATGGAGAAGATAAGATGGGGAAGGCAGTTCAAAGAGAAAATACTTCAGCATTAGAAATAGCTAAAAAATACGAAACGGCATTTATTGATGACGTAGATACACTTAACCTAACACAACCAACAGAATATGTGAAGGCATCGGATGCAATCGGAGAACAAATTGAAATGATTTTGAAGTTAGAAGAAAAAGGACTGACATATGTAATCGAAGGAGATGGAGTCTACATGGATACAGCTAAAGACGAAGAGTACGGTAAACTAACAGGTAAAGCATATATTGAGTGACTACAATTCGGAAAAAGAGTAGGAGACGTAGGAAAGAGAAGTAAAACAGATTTTGCTTTGTGGAAGTTTAATACTGCTCAAGGAAATAGGCTAGAAGATCTAGAGCGAGAAAGTCCATGGGGAAGAGGATTCCCAGGCTGGCATATCGAATGTTCTGCAATAGCGACGTACGGATTAGATAAGACAATCCACTTTCACACATGATGAGATGATCATAAGTGAACACACCATAATAACGAAATATGTCAGTCAGAAAATTGTCATGAAGAAGAATTCGTGAGGTACTGGATGCATGGAGCGCATCTTAATTTATGAGGACAGAAAATGTCAAAGTCTTCTGGAGATTTTCTAAATCTTTCGAAAATTCAGGAACAATGAATTGATCCATTAGGATATAAATTCTTCACCTACCAAACGCATTATAGAAAGCAGATGAAGTATACGAAGGAATCAGCGTTAAGAGCGAATACAGGATATTTCAATTTAAAGAAAAGAATTCAAGCTCGTCTTGCTGTCCAAGAAGGAAATGAAAAACAAAGTGAACTGCTAAAAGCTACATACTATAAAGCAATCTTCACAGCATTGTTTGACGATATGAATATGCCAAGAGCATTGGCAGAAGTTAACAAGATGCTCAAAAATAAAGAAATTTACGGAGATGATGTAAGATTTGTAATCGAAGAGTTTGATAAAATCGCAGGATTGAAACTTCTCGAAGTAGACGAAGTAGAGGTGGTAGTAGAGGAAAACGAAGTAACCCCAGAGGTAGCTAAATTAGTTTTGGATCGATTATGATTTATAAAGAATCAGGATGATGAAAACGCTGGTATAGTACGATCTGAAATAGTGAAGGAGTGACAAGAAGATTACGCAAAGGCTGTAGGATTAGCTGAAGAGCGTCTTGTCTTAAAGAGCGGGAAAAAGTATACAGAAGCAGACGCATTAAGAAAGAAAATTGGAGATCTATGATACGACATCTTTGATAAAAAAGATGGATACGAGCTAAAAAAAAAAGCCTGAAAATAAACCGGTAATTGAGTCAGTAAAAGGCATAGAAAATAATTCAGAGCGTAGAGCTGGGATCGAGTATATTAAGAAAAAAGTGGTCGAAAAGTGCATTGCTATATGAGCTAAAGGAGTAGTCGGACTGTGATGATTATGAATGAGAAATTACATGGATAAGCTATCAGATCTAGATTTCGCTATTTTTTATGATGATGAAATTCCTCTTCCATTATTCGAATTTCACGTAACAATAGGGAAGGAAAGATATGAGATAAATATTCATCAGCAGCCTCTTGATCAAAATGGGGAGATACGGAATTCTCAAAAGAAGCATGCATATAGAAGTGGAAAGATATTATATGATAGTGATGGTAAAGTAAAAAAACTCATTGAAGAAAAATTAGAGTATGGGAAGTTGAATTTACAAGAAACTTGTGTTAGTTTAGTTTCTCAGCTAAAGTGGAGGTGAATTATTCATGCAACTAACGCAGTGAGAAGGGGGGAAACTGAAGCAGCACACCTACTAGTAAATACGGGTTTAGAAAGAGCGATTCAGTTATTGTTTCTATTGAATGAAGAAGACATCCCACATCATAAGTGGATGCCCAAGGAGTTGAGAAAAATAGGAGTTTCAGAAGAAATATTACTGAAGATTAAAAACATCATTCTTGTCAGAGATTATGAGGATTCAGAGGCTGTAAGAAGGATTTTAGAGTTGTGAGAGTTATGTGAAACGATCGAGAAAATGGCAACTCAGAAATATAGGATTACAGATTTTAACGAAGAATGATTTAGGCAGGATAGAGCAAGGCAAAGAACGAGAAATACTATTTATGATAAGTTAGAATCAGAAATAATCGAGATGCTGATTGAAAAGAGGGAGTTTATTCATTGAGACTGGCATGAAATAAGATGATTTATAAATTTGAATTTGCTTAAATCAAAAGAAGACTTCTTTGAAGCGCTTCAAATAGATTCAACTGGAATAGGAAAAGAACTATGCGAAAGACTTCTCAAATTTATCCCTATAACTACGTAACCTATGCTCATTGCTGATTCCTGTTTTTGCTGATTATCTCTTCTTAGCTATTTACCAAAATACGATGGTGAAATAACATACGTGTGAGACTACGAAAAAAATCCCTTCTGACTAAGACCACAACACGAAGTAGTACACATCGTTGAGGATTGGTTAAGTTATGCTCAAAAAAAGAACATTTCGCAGCTGTTAATTCCTTGTAATACTGCGTCTCTAGCAATTAAGGAAAAAAGAGAAAGTTTATCAGAGAAGTATAATATCTCTATCGTCACGACAATTGATGCGTTCCAAACTATGCTAAACAAGGTAACCTTTTCAGGAAAGGTACTTTTGGTATGAACAAAAGGAACTATAGCGTCTTGAGTGTATCAAGATTTATTAGAAAAGGCGTGAGTGGATGCTGACACCTTAGTCGGGACTCATATTGAATCATGCATAGCAAACTGAAGGATTGAGTCTTGAGTAATGAAAGAAGCATTAATCAAAGATATTCAAGAAGCGTGAGATCTTTCTCAATCATACGACTTTGTGATTTGCGGATGTTCTTGTTTTTCCTATGCAAAAGAAGTGTTTGCAGGGCAATTCAAAGCTCCATGAGAACAGGTGATCGATCCTATCGCTCGGTTTACACCAAGTTGATGAAATGTGCAGCAAGAAGGATGAGAAAATACGATTAGATATTGCACAACTAAGCTAAAAGAAGGTATAGATATGGAAAAACTGGTGTGAGCCTTTTTAGATAAACTTTCAATACAAGGAGGAAGAGAGGTGTCTTTACTCAAGATAAGGTAATGATCAATTACAAAGACGGAATTTGTTATATTACATGACCTGAGCCAGCATCTTGAAACAAGATGACCTTTCATGCAAGCCATAAATTATTCAAAGACATTGGACTGAAAAAGACAATTTCTAGATTCAAGGAGTGGTCGTTATGAGTGAGGTCAGCGCTGTTAGTCAAGTATGATGAAACGCGTGTCATCAATGTCCTAGCAAGTATGGTGAGCGGTGTGTTTGAAGGAGAGGTAAAAGAGTACGTACAAAAAATTAATCAGCTAAACGCAGTATTTATTCAAAAAACCTGAGCAAACTCTGAAGTGGTGTTTGATCAAAGGTGAACTCCATCAGAGACCTGATCAGCAGTGACAGTAGCAGATCTAGAACAGGTACTCACTCAAGGAAGTCTACATGTTGATAGATATGATGATTCTCTACGTTGAGTAGTAAGTCAAGAAATACTGCTAGCATCAAAGAAACTGAATAATAAAGCCTTTGTAGATAAGCTTATGGAGAGGTTTAGACAGATAGGAGTGCCTTGTCCAAAACAAGTAGTGCTTTGAGAAAAGATAGAATATCAACAGTTGATCGACAGATTCAGAGAGTGAGATAACTACATAGTTAAGTTAGCAATAGGAGCATTTGGCTCTCAGGTAGTTGAACTGTGAGATAAGTTTGAAGTAGAGGAATTATTAAAAAAACACAATCAAGCAAAGGAAGAAGAGGTTGAAAGTTCAATCCTCGTATGCGATAAAGTAAAAGCAATCAAACCTCCATGATCATATCACTCACCATGTGTGATCTGACGTGTTGTCGGAGGTGAAGTAGTAATTGAGCAAGTCTCTGAGCAATCCTTTTCCGAGGACGGAGAATATATCTGATCAGAGCGAGAGAGGAAAAAAGAAGAAAAGTTCCTGCTGTGATTTTGAAAAGAAAAACTAATAGCTATGGCGAAAATAATGTATGAAGAGACATGATACGAAGGGTACTTTTGATTGGATTTTATCCTATGAGATGATGGAAACTATCATTTTATAGGTGATATCAACGCGAGAATGAATGGAAGTGATGATCTATTTCTTGTCCGTCGTCTTGCTCAAGAAAGCCATCAAGTCGAAGACGCAATGATGTGTGACATAAGCGTACAAAAGGAGGATCAGTTAAAAGAATTTAGTTATAACGGACAGTCAGGAGTAGTGTTTTTACCAGAAATAGGAAAGGAAATCGGAACAAAATTTACCTGCGTGTGAGTATTTATAAATCCGGGATGAAACAAGATCTTATATGAAAAATTTTTACAACTTAGCTAGTACTATGGAACATCAAAATCTCTTAGACAAAAAGGTTGAAGCAGGAATGAACTTCAATCTGAAACAGAAAAAGTTAGAAGAAAAATTAAAAAGGACGCTAATGCCATATCTAACAACAGTGGGGCGAAACAAATACCAATGGGAAAGTCTATGGCATTACTACAGACCTGCATATCTTGCGTGTAAAAATCGCAAGAGTAAAAGGAAAATAATGAGCGAGTTGATAAAAGAAGGAATAAAGCGGAAGTGTCTACCATACCATTATTTTAGGTATGGACTTTTTGAAGAAGGGACTGATAGAGAAAGATATATCCCTGATACGGTTTTCTATGAGAAGATTTTACCGGTAAATAATTCAGATCATATCCTGCTTGATGATAAAATTATCTTTGAGCAATTATGTAGGGCAAATAGTCTTCCAATTCCAGAAATGCATTGTTATTTTAAACATGGAAGATTCTTTTTTGCAGACGGGATTGAAGTAGAAACAGAAGAATGTATATCGTACCTCAACAACCTAGAAACAGATAAGCTAATTTTGAAACACGCTAATTTCTGACATGGTGGGCAAGGAGTCTTTGTGTTTAATAGAGTTGGTAATGAATTTGTTTCTGACGTATTTGGAAAACTAGATGAAAGTCTTTTGAAAGGGTCGAGAAATGATTGGATAATTCAGGCATTTTGTGAAAACCATGATGATATATCACATGTGTTTTGAAATTCATTTAACACCCTCAGAGTACTTTCTCAGGCGACAGAATCAGGACCAAACATCCTCGGAGCAGTAATGAAGTTCTGAGTAGGAGAAAATCAAACGGATAATGCCACTTGATGATGAGTGTATGCAGTGGTAAAGAAAGATGGAACTTTAGAGAGAGTCGCATACGATCAGAATCTCAAGACCTATACACATCATCCCGATACATGAGTAGAGTTTGCATCAGTTAAGGTACCTCAATTTGACCAAGTACAAGAAGTAATAACACGTACATCTGAGGTGTTTGATAAAACAAGAGTCGTATGATGGGATATTTGAGTAACCAATGATGGACCAGTAATTATCGAAGGAAATAGTTCACCAGGTATTGCGCTTATCCAAAGGCCATCTAGATGATTCGATAAAGATGTTTTACTGAAATTACTTGCTAAACCATGAAGAGCAGTGTAGCACCTAAGTACGAAGGAGCATCTTGTATGTACCGCTTAGTATAATATAAAAAGCTAACCATATAGCCCAGAGATTTACTATTTATCCAAATCTTATGCCAGAATCAATCACAGAAATCATTGACGAATTTGAAGAGAACTGATATGCCCTTATTAAGCAGGCGTTGACGCCACAGCAAGTTGCACTGTATGTAGAAAAAGCTGACGAACTTCGGAACGCTCATAAAGGTGGAAATCCTGCAACAACATATATGCATATGTTTGAGTATTTTGAGAAAGAGCCCGAATTAAAAAGTATTCTCAAAGTGCGTAAAACATTAGAAGTGATTACGAAACTCTTGAGTAACAATATTCACATGTATCACACGCATTTAGACATAAATGAGCCTATTGCAAACACCTTATCAATTGAACAGCATGATCGGCACTTCGATAGTAAAATTATCGAGAAGGATATAGGAAAAATGGGGAATCCTATGTTATCGGTTAAAGCCGGATACTGGCTCAGCGATGTAAGAGAGGAAGGGCGCGGGAATCTTATGGTAATCCCTGGGAGTCATAAGCGAAATAAGGAAGAGCTCGAAGAGTGAGATTACAATCAAGCAGTACATGTTTTAGCAGAGCCATGAGATGCACTTCTATTTGATAGAAGAGTATGGCACTCCTTTTCGCTTGACTTATCTACCTC
>JAHDCT010000007.1:6863-22736 GCA_020629735.1 bacterium
GCACTCAAGAGGGACAAATTATTCAGACCTACACAGAAAGGCAATTTTTGTAGGATATACCTATAGACGGCTTAACATACACGATATTTTCGAAAGAGTAAGAACAGATGATAAAGTAATGAATCAGCTTCTTGGTTTTAATGATTCGGGAAATATGAACTCATTTTATAGACCGAGAGAAGAGGATTTGCCGCTCAAACAATGGTTAGAGGAGAAATAAAAGTATATTCTTGCAGGTGTAAGGCTATCTTGAAACGACTAAAAAGATTCATTATAATGCCTATCCTTTAAAAGTCATATACCTATGATTGAAAGAAATTGAGAATCAGTAGATCTGCTAACAGAGCTTCAAGAAGATCAAAAGTGATTTGATAAAAAGGTCAGTTAGCTAATTTGATATTAACTGATCTAAAGATGATGATGGAAAATGGAGGAAAGCTAAAAGCATTTTGCAAACAGCGATTGCTCTCGTACTTCACTATAAAATGAATAACCTTCTCAGATAAAAAATAAGGCCTGTGAATGCAGGTTTTTTTTATTGGAGTAAAAAAATGTCTCTAATAAGGCGTCCACTTTATTAGAGAAGTCAATCATATCTGACTCAAAAACTGGACATTAGCGTAGATAATTCCTAAGAAAGAAGTGTTGTTTTTTATTTCTTGACGTATGTCTATGCAACACTTTCGACAGAGTAAACGAACATTTATCTTAGCGGCAGTCTGATCAGCAGCATGATTAGGAAACTTGTGGAGATTCCCTTTTCAAGTCTATGACAACTGAGGTGCAGTGTTCCTTGTAGTGTACTTTATTCTTCTTGTGATAATTGGACTGTGACTTTTATTTGGAGAAGTTGCTTATGGGCAACGCGCAC
The DNA here is from genome assembly GCA_020629735.1 of bacterium. Lineage (GTDB taxonomy): Bacteria > Patescibacteriota > Gracilibacteria > Absconditabacterales > Absconditicoccaceae > JAHDCT01. The sequence goes on from JAHDCT010000007.1 coordinate 7,735, forward strand.
AGCGTCCAGCACCACAAGCTTTTTGACAAAAAAATAAATGGCTCTCTTGGATTTGACGAGCTTGAGCATTGACCTGTTTAGCAATCGTTACCTACTATAGTAGTGTGATTGCGTGGGCCTTGGATTATCTGTGGTACTCTTGAGTCGGTCTTGTCCAAGGTACATTGCCATGGGCAGAAAACGCAACAGGATTCTTTTATGAAAGTATCTTGCAATTAAGTGAGGCACCAGATGTTGTAGGGAAATTCTCAATGCCAGTGTTAATTTGAATTATCGTGACATGGGTATTGATTTACCTCTTTACACGTAAAAGTGCTACATCTGTTGGAAAAGTAGTATGGATCACAGCTACCTTGCCATTTCTCTTCTTACTACTTCTCATGATAAGAGCAGTGACGCTACCTGGTGCATGATTATGATTTGAATTCCTTACCTCTGTAGATTGGTCGAGAATTTGAGACACAAGTGTATGGTTGGCTGCAGCAGGTCAAATTTTCTTCTCACTCTCAATTTGATTTTGAATGATGCTTACTTATGGAGCTATGAAACAAGAAAAATCTGAGTTGATGTGATCAACATTTATCGTACTTATTTGAGATACCCTAACATCATTGTTGAGTGCGGTATTGGTGTTTTGAACTCTATGATTTATGGCAGCATCTCAAGGAGTGGGAGTAACAGAAGTAAGCTCTGGTTGACCTGGGCTAGCCTTTGTGACCGTACCAGAAGCGATTGCTCAGCTTCCATTCGCAGCTCCATTGTTTGCCGTGATGTTCTTTGCAACTTTATTCTTCCTCGCTATCGATAGTGCAATGGCCATGGTAGAAAGTGTCGTAAATCCACTAAGACGCTACTTCACTTCATGGAAAATAGAGCATATTACTTTAGTAATTTGTGTGGTATTATGACTCGTGTCACTCATTTTTGCTCGTCAAAATGGGCTTTACCTACTCGATGTGGTAGACAATTATATAAATAAACTTGCTGTTATTATTATTGCTATTGCTGAGGTGTTTGTCTTTGCATGGTGATGGAAAGAACTCACAACATACATGAAAGAAAGATCAGACTCATGGATTAATAGTCTACTAGGATCTAAGTACTTTCTTGCCGTATGGGTACTGACAGCAGTATTTTTGATATATACACTCGTAACAAATATCCAAGGAGGGATTCTTGTCTATGATGAGTATTCTACAAGTTTCTTACGGAATGGACTATGAGTTGTAATTGCCATATTTATTGCAGCAGGAGTCCTCTCAGGAATGAAAATTTCTCAAGATGCTGAATAAGTAAAAGAAAAATATGATTTGAAAATGCTGACCATGGTTCGCATTTTTTTTTGTAAAAAAAGAGTAGTTAAAATTCTCCGAGAACTTTGCAAAAAAAGAGTCGGAGAGGTATTATAGAAAAGGAGAAAAATAGCTCTTAATCTAAGGAAAAGAAGAATTTAATTTATGTACTCCTCAAGTGATTTTAACCCCTCAGAATAGTTACACAGATAAAGCTCTTTTTTTAGATGAAAAGAACTTTTTGGAGTTATTTCCAGATAAAAAAAACGCGCCCTGCTTTATTAATGGAAAGAATGGGCAATTTGTTATCAATCAAGATAGACGAAGAGAAGCAAGTATATCTTTAAAGAAAAAGTGGATTGTGCATGAGAGGTCTCATCAGCTCTTAATGAGAATACCTCGTGAGCAGATTTTAGACATGGTATCAGCCTTAGAGTGAAATAAGGTATGGTCAAATATGGAATCATATATTTTAGACGAAAAGAAATACCGTAACGGAAAAGAGCGAGAAAAAATCGAAAGCAATGATGAAAAAAAGATATTTATATTAAACGAAGTGATTGGAGACTACTACTATAGAGTATTCGATGAAAAGGAAGTGAAGTCTTTTGATGTTTCTCTAAAAGAAGCGATTGCTTGAACAATTATTGATCATAATAATGATATTAGATCTATCTTAACATCTATTAAAAAACATGATGTGGTAACCACTACTGCTGATGCTTGTTTGCTTGTCTTAGATGATGGAGAGAATGATTCGGTACATGTAGATTTAAAAAACTATCCAGGTGATGTGATAGATCTCAAGAAGGCGAGAAGGTATGGTGTAATGAAACAATTTTTGAAAAACTATGGGATTAATTCGATAAAGGTGGGTTGAGAGGTATGTTCTCAAGAGACACTAGCAAGGCTTGCTATGCTTTCATGATCAGATGAAACAGTCGATCAAGGATGGAGTGAAATTCTCCAAGATGAAGTCAGGCAAAGAAAATATTTCAAGAGAATATCATATGCAGAAATATGTGCACAGGTAGAAGAGCAATTGCAGAGATTCGACACCAAATTCAATTTTGCACAGCTATTAGAAATGTGAGTAGGGGCAGTTATTGATACTGACGATGTTCTCATTAGAAACGTTTTCCCTCCATCTGAAAGAGAAAATGTAAAAATAGTGTGGTGGGAGAGTTTTACGAAAGCATCGAGAAATGCATATACAGAGCTGCCATGGTTAACTCGTGAAATCGTACAGAATTTTACTGACCATAACAAGGATAATCCAAATACTTTAGATGGAGTAGAGATTGAGACTCAAGTAACCGAAGAAGGAAATATTTTTCAGATAACTTGAAATCGAGATTTCGAAAACGCAACTGCGCTTTTTAGTGGGAAAAGTCAGAAAGAAGCGGAAAATAGTTGATGAGGAAATGGGTTATGACTCAAGCAAGTTGCCATGATTTTTATGCGCGACTATAAGGTGAAGGAATTTAATGTTTATGGAAAAGATTGGGTACTTTCTTATGAGTTCCTATCTCAAGAAAAAATTAATGCTAGATTGAAAGATTCAGATATTGAAAAAGAAATTTGAGAAGGGTGCTTGGTAGCTCATTTAAAAAAGACACCACCAAGGAATTTCACAAGATATGAAATAATTACAGAAAACAATAGCCTTACTCAAGACGATTTTGTGGCTAATAAAGTTGATTCAATAGAGGGAGATCCATTACACGATTCTCTAAAGCAGTGTAAAAACCTCTGAGTGCATGCAGAAAATCCTATGACAGCAAATCTAGACATCGTAACACCAGATTGATGAATTCAGATTTTGCCACCGAATCAGCAAGGGTGATTCTTCTTAAATGGGCAAAGGTATGCGTATCGTCCAGACGAAAGATTAAAAAAATATACTTCCTTGTCAAAGAGTTTAGCGAAGGAGGAAAATATAGTACCAGCTGACTCACCGCATATGGTAACGCATTGTGACGAGTATCGATGAGGTCCTACGTGACTTAATTTAGTGGCTTTATGATCATATGAAATTACGATAGATAGACCTCCCATGAATGGGCGAAAGGCTAAGGATTATTTGGCGAAAATATCGAATAAGGTCCCCTTAGGACAGGCAGTGGAGATATTAAAAAAGCATCCTTATTTACGAGATGTAGTAGGTGATAATTGATATGAATACGATCAATATAGCGATGACATGCCTTTGACAGAACGTTTAGCTAAGATACTAGTTGATAAGGTGGTATATGTAATAGAGCGAGGAGATGAGGAAGATACAGAAAAACTCTTATGAGTGTGATTTAAAAATTGGATTCTAGCACAGAATTACATAGCTTGTGATATAGATGAAAAGTCGAAAATTAGGAAATTAAAAGAAAAGTGATTTCGCTTATGTCCACAGTATTTTAAGGGAATCTGAATACCTCTTGCTTCAAGTAAGATAGAAAGAGAAGAAAAAGATTGATACGAAGGGTGACATATAAATCGTTCAGCACTAAAAGAAGCAAGAGAAAAAATGGCCCTTGATTGAGGGATATATGTCGGACATAGAAGTTTATACGATATAGATTCAAAAAGAGAATTTTATAATTATTTATTTCACCAATTTACTATAGGAAGTCATTCATTTGAAGAGGGAAGGAAAGAACTAATAATGGAAGTTGGGATAACAAAACAAGAAATATTACGTCGTAAGTGAAATTGAGTTGGAGGAAGACTGCGTTCAGCATATGTTTTGTGAGTTAAAAGGTGATATATTTCTGATTTATTCTTCTACATAGAAGGCTACAAAGTACTTTTTTCATACGACGCTATAGAAGATGAATTATACCTCAAGTTAGAGGAAGGATGAAAATGAGATGGGGATAAGATATACTGTGAATTTGAAACAAAAACAGAAGTAGATCTTTTAGAAGATCGAAAATTAAAAGAATTGCCACCAAAGGAGAAAAAAGGTGGAAATAGTGTTTCTGCAAAAAATAATACATCCAAACTAGAGCAGGCAGAAAAAAAATTATGAACTTTTGTGAAATACGCTAAAATTATTGGTAAGTTAATAAATAGTGTACAGATAGAGCAGTATACGTGGGATGGGTATAAGATTGATATGCAACACCTTCATGAGAGTCGAGATAAATTCAGCGAGTTTTACAAAAAATACGAAACCCGTCTAGGGGAAACCTTAAGTGAAGAAGTTGCTCGTATAGCAACTTTTATAGATGGATTATCAGTATATGAAGAGTCCGAAGTGGACGCATACTTTGAGAATTTATTAAGTACTTGTCAGGAAGCAGAGGACAAGCTTTCATCGTGAGACGTAACCTTTGATTACGAAGGAAGATTTGAAAAGATAGAAGAAGAGCTAGAAGGGGAGAAATTAGAACAGCAAAAACTACATCTTGATGAAGTGAATAGTCATGTTTTTCAAATCCAGCAATTAGAATGAAGGACGACAGTTATCCTATCTCGTTTATTTATAAAGCGCGTTGAGGAGGCGCAGGAGAAAGTTAATGTGTATAAAGCTGCGGTAGATAATAGTCCATTGGTAGAGGATTTCCTCGAGAACGTAAATTACCTAATAAAGTATAGAAAATATTTCGAAAAATGAGTAGTGAGGAAATATGGAGAATTTGCTGGGAAGATAGAAAGAATCTCAACCTTGCGTGTGCTAACAAGTTATCAAAAAAGTTCATCAATAGTAAGGAAAGTGCATTTAGATTTTGATTTCGGTAATTTTTTAGGAGTCGAAGAAGGTTTAGAGGAGTTAAAAGCTTGCCTTGAAGAAGGAGACTTGGAAATTCGGGTGCAAGAATTAGGCAAATTAAAGGATATGGATCAACAAATAAAGGCAACTATAGAAGAAAAGAAGAAAAAAATTGAAAGTGATCAAGAAGGTGGTTTCTTTAAAAAATATTTAAATATAGGTACGGACAAAGAAAAACCTCAAGAGGCTGCATTATTAGAAGATGATCGCTTAGCTAAGACAGAAAAGATCGAGGTTCAAAATTCATTTAATAGCGCACTAGATTACATAATGGTAACGATGGATTCTTGAGTAGAATCAGACTCAGGTTGATGATCAGGAGAGCATGAGCATGTCCACGGTTGCAAACACAATATGTGTGCAGATGTAGAAGATTTTCATGAACTAGAAGATATTAGCGAAGTACTTCAATTAAAACTTAAACTCTTGAAAGAATACGCTTGATTGATTATTGGTGAGGAGCCGTATAATGAATTCTTTGTATATACATGAAAGTGAGCAGTCTGAGTAAATGAAGGGAAGAAAAGAATAGGACTAAATTATGAAATAATGAAGAAGTGATTTGAGCATGTTCTTAATACAGTTTTTCACGAGATTGCACATAATTCTTATCGATGACATGATGTATGATTTAGAAGATTGTTATGATGCATCTGGAATCTTCACGCGAAGATAATGCACACCATTGCAGAAAAACAGGCTAACTATGATTCGTTAACCTGAGAAGAACTACGTATACTTCAGATTAGAGAGCAATGGATAGGTATACAGGAGGAGGTGTAATAAAACTGAAGAGTAGCAGGAATCCTCTCAGGAATGAAAATCTCCCAAGACGCTGAGTAAAAAGTAAGAAAAAACACATAAAAAAAATGCGGACCTAGGTTCGCATTTTTTTGTAAAAAAAGAACATTGTCGGTAGAATAAAATGAGAGAAAATTATTTTTACACAAACATGAACGCAAGAGAATTTGTTATCAAAATAGTGAGCTATTTAGCAAAGGAATCGCAAGCTGCGAAAGTTTTTTTAAAAAAAATATATACTGGGAAAATAACAACAAGACAAATAGTAAAATTGGCTGAAGAGTTTAAGAGATTGCAAATAGAAAGTAAAATGGATCAAAGAACCGAATCCATTATGGACCATAAAGAGAAGGCTGAAGAATCACGTATACAAGACATGGAAGAGGCAGAAAATCTACTTATTAATTTACTATAAATGGGAAAAAGAGATTACGAACAACAAGAACATGTAACGAAACCTGAGGCAGGTTGTAATTATGAGATAGACCAAAGTTTAAAAGGAAAAGAAACTAAATACCTCCAAATTATATCAGGAATCCCCGATCCTATTAGTGATGTTGTTGATGTGTTAAACAAATATGGTGAAGATTGAGAAAAAGCCGCTCTGAATATACAGTCTCTATATTTTAAGTACAACCCTCAAAATAAGTTAACGAATGCGCTAGAGTCATTCAGCGAATGATGACTCATGCAAGACTTTCAAATTGATATAGATGAATTTGATCGCATATCATATAGCTATCAATGAATGAAGATGTTTTCAGTACAACCACAAGAGCATGCATGAAAAACAAGTTTTCTTATTTCTCAAGGAGAAAACTATGCTGAAGAAGTAAGTTTGTCAGAACTAGAATTAGCTGTACAAAGTTATCTCTTAGATAACCAACTTCAATTAACTTCATGAAACGCAACATTGTACCAACAATTTTGAGGAAAGTCTTCTGTTGATGAGTATCACCAATATTACACAAATCAGTATCAGAATGAAAATGAACATGAAACGGTTGACCAAGTAGACGACAAAATCAAGTTGTGATATGGTGAAAGTATAACATTAACTTCAGGTCAGTTTGACGCAAAAGATAATACGATGAATACGATTTTTGATCCACAACCTGAAGAAGTAGTGCTAGACTATTCAAATGTATCTGAAAAACACAAAGTAAAATCTTGATTGACGAGATGAGAGACCCACGTTAGAGCATATTATGATCAAAGTGTCCCTTGATTTATCGCACTAACCGGATGAAGAAAAAATCTCCGTCCGTTAATCTACAATGAACTTACTATTCACAATATATCTCACCTTGAGGAGACAGTAGAGAGAAAATTTATCTCAAATGTTGAGTGACAATACAAACATCTAGAAGCAGGTAAGAAATACATTTTTCGCGATTGCTATGAAGCAAAGATACATGATATGCTGGTTCCAATCTGACCAATTAAACTAGATTATTCTATGACTTCTCGTCCTCAGATGTGAATAGTATTGGCATATCGAGATAGTGACCAAGAAACATATGTAGATTCAGAAGGGAAAAGAGTGTTGGTATATAACAATATTGCTATAGAGAAAATTAAACAGCCAGAGAAAGAAAACGAAAGCATAGACAAACACCAGGAGAAAGTTCAAGCATGTTTGATGGGAAATTACTATACGTTATCAGGTCTATTTCCAGATAAAGTCGACGATATCGAATATCAAGAGTACTTTAATGAATTCAAAGACGGGCATGTAGAGATTGATAATCGAAGGAGTCAAACCTATGTTCATTATGCATGATGAAAGTATCGATTAAACCTCACCTTAGATGATGAGTGATTCAATGAATCATACAACAAAAATATTCAAATACCTATAGATGATATCTCAGAAAATGGAGTAATTCAAGAGTGATTATTTGAAGATCAGCTCAAGCTAGAAGTGTCGAAAATCATCGAGACCTACTTTAAGAAACAACCTGTACAGTCAACAATTCAAGTGCCTATCGAGCAAGAGTTTGATGAAGGAGACGATCCAGAAAGTGGGTCGATTCCACCAACATACGAAACAGTGCCATCTACTTTATGTTTAGACTGTGTTCCAGTTGATGCGTTTAAACAAGGAATAGTTCGTGCAGAGTCTCATAATCTCCCTCATTATGTAGTGAATGGGTGACATAATGGAGTATACTCTTCAGCCGTGGGAAGGTATCAACATGTGCGAAGCCAACGAAGAACTCGTATTATGCCTTTCATGGATAAGCATAATGGATTAACTATTGATGAAAATGATCGGGAGTGGAATGAGGCTATAGGTATTATGGAGAAGAATCCTATGGTTATGAAACAAATTAAAAGAAATCCAAATGATAAGAAATATATTATAAATTACTTAATGAATGAACATATCCAAGAAGGGTATATGAGTCACTATATCTCTGAGAGTGTCACAACAGATGCTCGTAGAGCAATAAATAATTTTTCTAACGCCAGAAGACATCATCCAGCCGAAATTATGGCCTTAGTTCATTTCTTATGATACCCAAACCTAAAGGTGTATCTCACTCAAGGACGATCAGCATTAGATGAGAATATTAGACATGGAAATATAAGTGCAGATCAATATTTGGAAAAATTTTCTGGAAAATATAATGATCGTATTACTTCTACATATTGAGGAAACGAAAATTATTTGGTATAGAAGTCGTATATAGGATTACATAGTATAATTGTTCCCATAAAAAAAATAACCCAGGCGAGAGGTTGCTCAAGCAAGGGGTTATAAACATAAAAAGAGTTGTGTCCTTTACTCCGACGCTGATGTATTAGCTGCATCATCGTTGTGAGGTCCAGGAGGCGGAGGAGGAGGAGGTCCAGAAGAAGTGTTAGTAGAACTGTTCTTCGGTGGACCTTTAGGAGTATTCCCCGCTGCCGCCACGGCAGTTGTGTTACTCATGTTTCGTATATGTTTGTATATGTGTATAGTTGGTAATAATATCATTGTAATATATAGATTCTTATACTGATTGTCAATAATGGCTTTGTGAGAGGAAAGAAAAATAAGATATAGGCACTAGCTTAGAGAAGAAGTTTCTACTTTGATCGCTTCAAAAAAAAATTATAAAAAGATATATTCTATTTACTTAAAAGTAATGCTAACTCCACAAGAGCAAGAGTCATATAACCGTATAAAAATCTGATCAGATAATGATCCTCTCAACCCAGAGTTTCCTCCTGCGGATCCAAAGTTTCCTGCCACACCAACATATCAAATACAGGTTCAAGGTTTCACAAACGTACGGTTGAAAGATGAAAGTCACAACCTAACTTGAACGCACAAAGACAGAATGGCTCGAGAGATTGTTGTTTCTTATAAGCATATTCTAGAAGCCAAGAAAAACGCATCAAATATCATACAACTTCCACACATGTCGATTATCTCATCCTGATCGGCAGCGATTGCAATTCAAACGCTTTTAAGAGAATATAATCTTCCTGCGCTTAAAGTGTTGATGAGTCATCTCACACAGAAACAGTACATTGAAAAATTAGAAGAGCTTGGGGCAGAAATATACCAGACTGATTTAGAAAAAGAAATGTTATGATCAGCTGAGATACTAGAGCGTACCAATAATAAAACCTGAATTGATATAACCTCATCAACAGCTCTGGATCCTACGCAAACATACTACGATTGGTTATGATATGAAGTAGTAAATTCATCACCTGGCTATTGTTTTATCCCGTTTGGGACATGACATTTGTATGAAAATATTCTCAACGTGAATAAGAAAGTGATTTCAAGTAAAGAAAAAGACCCAAGGTTTTCATGAGATGTAGAAAAACTAAGAAACTGTCATTTCTTATGAGCCACGACCAATAATCCAAGAACGAGTGCGCAAAAACTGTATTCTCCACATCTACCATTTGTAAATTTTTCAGAGCAGTGGATCAAGTTCTATAAGTTGTCAGGATTTTGCGGAAAGGAGTCCCGTGTGCAAGCAGTACAAGAAAAATACTTGATGCAAGCCAGTGAATTAGCAAGAGAGCAATGAATTCAAGCTGAGCCATCATGAATCGCTTGATTAGCGTTGCTGTTACAAACAAAAAATACAATTCCTAAAGATGCGAAGATACTGATCGTAAATACAGGAAAAACAAAGAATGTGTAGCAAGAAGAAATAGTTACACACAAATCCACAAAGAAAAACATACTTTCCGATTTCCGCAGTATGTGATACAATAGGTCTTCCCTAGTAAAAAAAATAGTGATCGGTAGGATCTCTTCGTTTATTTTTTTATAGTACCATGAAAAAAATTATTGCATGATTGAGTGCTGTAGCATTTTGATGTACGGCTTTTGTATCGGCAGCAATTAGCCCAGAGAAGCAAGCAGCTTTAGAAATTGCTTCAGAAAGAATCGTTGATATTATGAATGAAAATGACAATGTTGATCACATTGATCTCCTTGACGCCGTTGCTCATCTTCAGAACGTTTTTGAAGGAGATGATGTAAAAGTAGAAATGCTAGATATACTTCTCCATATGACAATGGATGCCTATTTTATGGTAGATAATTTCTTGTACTGTGAGTTGTATTATGATGGGTGTAACAATTGTACAATCCATGAATGATATAACCTCGCATGTACAAAGAAAGCATGTGTAGAAAGAGAGCAGCGTGAGTGTCTGCAATATGTTGAGATGGAAGAAGAAATGATTGACCTAAACATGGATCAAGTAGCAATTCTCTGTGAGGATCAATGAGGAACGCGAGATGTTATGTATCATGAATGTCATGGTATTGACGCAATGATGTGTGAAGAGTATGGAGGGCGTTTTGAAGAGTGTGGATCTGCATGTAGGCATGATCCGGAAGCGGAAATATGTACCTTACAATGTGTTATCTACTGTGATTTTTCTCAGTTAGCAGAAAAACAAGAATGTATGTTCAATGGAGGAGAATGGATGATGAACTGACATGGTTTCTATAGTTGCTACACACCAAGTGTAGACCAATGAGAGTCATGTATGGAAGCAAGCGATTGTGATGAATACTGCCGCGTTGAGATGGACCACGAAACTAATCCTCAAGAAGGTGAGTGTACGTCGTTTATGTGATGATGCCTCACACATCTCGCCGAAGATGGAATGGTGCTAACAATCTGTGAATAAGGAAAAATAATACACATACTACGTATACGTCTCTGGAGAAGTCATCTTCAGAGATTTTCTTTTTGACCAAAAATACTTGAATTCAATCTGACAGTCAGCATAGTGACTGTACTTTATTTTGAAAAAGAAAACTTCTTCACACATGACCGATCACTCAGACTCTGAGTTCTAGTTCCGTGAAAGCATAGCTCCGTATCGAAACGAAGTCCGTTTTTATTAACGGTTTTTTTTATTATTTTAAAGAAAAAACATGATAATTCTCTTTGACGTAGACAGTACCTTAGTAAATGGTGAGTGACTCGTAGCATTAGCGAAAAGAAAATGACTGACGTCATCGTTTAATGAGATTACTGAACGTGCGATGGATGGAGAAATAGACTTCCATACTTCATTTACCAAAAGATTAGAAATGTTGCAGGTAACACCAGAGGATGAAACACGATTAGGAGAATACTACTTGTGACAAATAGTTTCATGAATGGAAGATCTTATACATCACTTAGTACAACAAGGACATCACGTAGGGTGCTTAACTTTTTCATTACAATGAGCAGCAGAAATTCTTGCTCAACATCTATGAATGAAGAAAGATTTAGTATTTGGAAATCAGATATACACACCTTACGGGATGAGTGATATTTTAGAAAAAAAAGACTTGCTCATCTATGATGAAAGTAAAGGAAAACGCATCCAGCAAGTAAAAGAGAAAAGGTGAATGAAACTATGCTTTGTAGGGGATGGATATCAGGATATGCTGTCAGGAATGAAGTATGCAGATACATTTATCTGAGCTGGGTATGTAACTTCTAGAGAAAAAGTGAAGAAAGGAGCAAGGTATTTTGCAGAAGATATACAGCAACTAGCTAATTTGCTCGAAGCGCATTGCGGAGAGAAAGAACAGACAAAACATATACTCCAATGAATGGGAAAAAGAAAAGCCATATATAGCCTTTAAAAAACAATTTTTCTCAGTTCATGATGGAATTTTCTGATCCTATGCTGTGTCATTTGTCCAAGACTGAGATCTCTCTTTCTTCAGGTACTGAGGTAGGTTAAATATCTTTTAAGTACCTGAGCTTTAGGCACTCAGTAGTCAGTAAGGAATTCTTCTTTGAGGCTTGCATAAAGTGTTAGTCAGTAACCAAGGCGAGAACCTAGGTAAAGAAACAGATCATCGAGATCTAAGTCATCAATATGAGTAATTCAATTTCGGACGAGATAATAGCGAAGAGCTACAAAGACTCATGAAAGTCCATGTGAAATACCAGCGAGAGAGGTTTGATTAATCTTTCTTTTGGAAATAAATTGTCTTCATAAAAAATATTCAAAGGTCGTTTTGACTCAGAGACAAGAAACAAGATTGAGAGTTCTTGTTGCAATAACCTTGCTCATTTTAGGCGAGTCAATCATATTAGCCAAAGCAATATACTCGGGATGATATTTCCAAAAATCAGGAATCAATGAGTTCCGCAAACGAGAAAAAGAAGACAGCTTCGCTGACTCTTTTTCTGTAATTTCTGATTTCAAATGATTAATGGATATGGTGGTATATCAAAAAATTAATCTACAGATTCAGTTTCACGGAGAAGAGGTAATCCTTCAGTGATGATGCTTTGAAGAACCGCATAAGCAATACGAAGGTCATCTGCATGTAATCAAGGAACATTATTGCTCGCTTCAAGTTCAGTGACGTCCTTAGCCAGTTCATTCTGCTCAGGTCTTTTTCATTTTAGAGCTAATTGTAAGTAAGAAAGAAGTGATTCAGCGAGACTAAGTTGGTCGTTAACAGCATGATTTTCAGCTCCTCCTAAAAGAGAAATAAGACTTTGGATATCACTTAATATACTTGCTTGGAGGTTTTGATGAAGAATGTAGTGATACGTATTTCAATCGTTAAAGCTCATAGGATGAAAGAAGCTACTAAACTCATCATTGGCAAAGTCTGAGTTGTTTATTATGCGTAAATAAAGTGCACTTACCTCAGCTCACGTCTTTTCCAATGAAGTTGCGATCTCTTCATTTCAGTTAAGAATGACAGGTGCATCTTTTGTAGTCTGCGCAGAAGTAGTTTCTCTGTTCATATACATAGTTGTTTTTCCATATCAGGTTTCTGTCCCATCATAGAACAAGCATTCAACTTTAACGAAAGTAGGTCATAAGATACTAAATCATCATGCTCACCATTTAGCTCAGTGATTATTTGCATCATGAAGGTCTTCAGGTGCTCAAAAATCGTTTTCATAAACAAGTCAGAGTCACGTTTTTTCAGTAAACTTTACAGCAAATTCTTTTAGAATTTTGTGCTCATCGCTTACTATAAGCTGATCAGAAGCATTTCGAAATAGCTTATCCGTAGAGGCACTTCATTTATGAGAGTTCACATAGGTAATCTCAATTGCAATATTCATAACTGCTCACTCATATTCTTCGGGAACTGAGTTTAAGAAACTATGTATACATTCTTCAACTTTAAGCAGTTGAGTGTCTCCTCAGAGTTTACGCTTAGTCTCTCAGTTTGCTAGAAAATCTGAGAACTGCACACGCAGGTTTCCGACTGGATCACCATTTAATGAATGAGCAGATCATTGAATAATCTGTGATTTTTCTACCTTCCATGTTTCTTGATTTGTGACGTTTTCAAGAAATGAGAGGAGGTTAGCCTGAGTCTCAGGAGAGAGTGTATCAAATTCCGCTTGCTCAATATAATCATTAAGTGAAAGTGCTCATCACGCTTCAAAAGGTGCTTTTGGGGAAGTGTTTCCTCAAGATGACTTTTCTAAGAGAAGAAGTGTTGAGAGATCCTTTGGTGCATAATTCTCACGAAGTTCTACTGACATAGAGGTTGAGTTAAGGATAAATGAAGTGTTTTTCATCTTCATGAAGAGAAGAAAGAAATACAATAATGCGTGTATATCGATAAAAATGAATTTGTCAATAGCTTGAATTACGCTAGAGCAGCTAAGTGGTATCTGTAAAGCTAAAGTGAAAGAAAAGAGCAAGCAAAATAGTAGCAACGAAAACGAGTAGTATACTAGTAAGGTAGGAGATGTAATGCCTCCTTTACCGTAAAAAATAACGATGGAAGTAAAAGTATACCACGAACAGCCAAAATTTGATGTTGAAGAAATGCTGCCTTATAAAAGGGTCTGATCGTTTATTAATTGGAGCAAAATCTTTAAAGACAAGGTGTGACTGTCATATCCAAAGTATGTTGATTGGTCAAAGTGCATAGACGAGGAGTGAAGGTTTGATATGCGTTGATTTATTAAATCCCGTGACAAGAAAAGGTATGGGGAAAGAGAACAGTATTTGAAAGATTTACAGGCAAGGAAAAGGTGGTTGGAGCTTAAAAAAGAAAAAAATGAAGGTATTGAAATCTATGATATTTTTTCCGATTTCAAAGCTTTGTTGGACATATACAAAAAGTGGTATGATCTAGGAGAAGATTCATATACAGTAGGTAAAACGAAGTTTGTAAAAATCATAGAAGGTCTTTATGAAGATATAGAAGAGAAAAGGTATATCGCAGAACCATGAGACCAAAACGTAAGTTTAATAGACATCGCATTAAAGAGTATCGAAGAAGCAGAAAAGCGAGAAGAGAAACATTGGCAAGAGTATGAGCAAGACGAGCTCGATCGATATAATAAAAGTCTGTCCAGATTTTTGGACGATGACTTGAACGTGAATGTTGATTCAATTCTAGAGAATATTAAAAGTACACTAATTAGTCACGAGGAAATTTTTATTGCAATGCATATTGGTACCCTACAAAACAAGTGACTACAAAAACTCCAAGAAGGGATTATTGAAACACTCGATAGTAAAATAAAAAATTTAAAAACAGTACAGATTTTCAAAATTATGGAATGGGTGCTCCCGTTTGCCTTTGAGGCAATCGATATGGACTATGATGTGCCAGAAATTTTTCAACCAAAATATATGCAGTGAATTGGAATATACAGCTTAACCCTCGAAAAGTT